>JAFUZE010000196.1 GCA_017476765.1 Lachnospiraceae bacterium | reverse complement strand
CCTGCTTGCTGCAGTCTGCATATCGCTGGCAGATCGGGGCGAGACGCAGGCGGCTCCGAAAAGGAAAAGCTATACCTATCAGGATTTTCAGTACGCTTACGATGCGGACACAGAATACATATGGATCACCGGATATCAGGGCGGTGAAAAGGTGGTGGAGGTGCCGGCGGAAATATCAGGAGTTCCGGTCAGATACATCTCTTATCTGGGCAACGCTTCCAAGACAGCTGCCAACAGGAAGATTACCAAAGTCATTCTTCCGGAAGGCATTGAGTATCTCGGCGGACTGGGAGGCTGTGTCTGCCTGCGGGAAATCAACATTCCGGACACTGTCGCCGAAATCGGAGAGTATGCTTTTGAGGACTGCAGGAAGCTAAAAGCGGTGGAGCTTCCAAACGGATTAAAAAGAATCGGCGGTTCCGCATTTGCCGGCTGTAAAACATTGAAAGCGGTGAAGCTGCCGGAAGGGCTTGAGGAGATCGGGGACGATGTGTTTGCCGGCTGCTCCTCCTTAGAGAAGGTGACGATTCCTGACAGCGTTACAAAGCTGGGCTCGGAAGCATTTGAGGATTGCATAGGGCTGCGCAGCGTCAAGCTGTCGAAGCGTCTGACGGAGATTGAGGACATGACCTTTGCGGGATGTGTCAGGCTGAAAAAGATCGAGCTGCCTAAAAATGTAAAGCGCATCGGGATGCAGGCATTTGGTGGTTGTAAAAAGCTGAAAACAATCACGATCAGAGGAACGAAATTAAAGCAGGTTGGGAAAAATGCATTTACGGGGATTTCGAAAAGCGCAGTCTTTTATGCTCCGAAAAAGCAAATCGCCAAATACGAAAAACTGTTAAATGAAAGTGAAAGCTTTTCTGACAGCACATTGACCGTGAAGGGAGGAAAATAAGATGAGAAAATATGCAGGTAAAATCCTTCTTTCGTTTCTTACACTCATGCTTGTCTGCGGACTTGAGGTCAGGGCGCAGGACCAGCCGACGGGAGAAGAGCCCGAGTATACAACGGACGATGTGGGCGCAGATCAAGATACAGACAATACAGAGGGCGATGGTGAACAAGCGCAGGACGATCCGGAACAAACGGACAGCGATGCCCGGTATACCTATCAGGACTTTGTGTACAGCTATAACAAAAATGATGACAGCATCAGCATTGTCAAATATACCGGCACGTCACAGACCGTAACGGTTCCGGCACAAATCGACGGCAAGCCTGTCCGGTATATGGGAGAAGTGTTTTACAAAAATAAAAAGCTTCGCAAGGTCATTTTACCGGAGGGCATTTTGGTTGTCAGCGGCTTTGACGGCTGCAAAAATTTAAAGGAAGTGAATATTCCGAAGAGCTGCACGAGAATCGATAACTTTGCGTTTGCAGACTGCAAAAATCTGGCAAAGCTCACATTGCCGGGAGGGCTTCAGGAGATTGGTGATTTTGCGTTTTATAACTGCTCCAAATTAAAGACAGTCCGCATTCCGAACACGGTCAGGACGATTGAGCAGGATGCATTTTGCGGATGTGCCGCCCTGCAGAAGGTGACGCTCCCGAGCAGGCTCACAGCGATTGCATGTGAGACGTTCAAAGGGTGTAAGGCGCTCAAATCCATAACGATTCCAAGCCGTGTGAAGGTCATTGAGGATCAGGCGTTTGAGAACTGTAAAAAACTGACGAAGGTCAAGCTTCCGGGTGCGCTTACGTCAATCGGATACAAAGCTTTTAAAGGCTGCGGGCTGAAGAGCATTACCATTCCGGGCAAAGTCACATATGTTGGAGCGAATGCCTTTTCGGGCTGCACGAAGCTGAAAAAGATCACGGTCAAATCCACTAAGATTGCGGAGATGGGGGCAAAACATTTCTCAGGAATTGACAAAGAAGGAAGAAAGGGTTTTTAATATGAGAGCAAAGAAAGGAAATTTACTGCTGGTTCTGGTTCTTGCATTTTGCTGTTCTTTCGCCGTGAGAGGCGAAGCAAATGCAGATGAGGGAGAAACTGAGACCGGGCTGTATCGATATAATGATTTTCAGTATACATATAACAGCGAAACGGGATACATATGTATTACCGGTTATCTCGGCAGCGAGAAGGAAGTGTATGTGCCTGACAGCATACATGGCGTGCCGGTAAAATACATATTGTATCTGGACGCATACAATATAGCGACTCCGAAGAAAAAACTGACAAAGGTGCATCTTCCTGACGGGCTAGAGTATCTCGGCGGACTGGGCGGATGTGTCTGCTTGCGGGAAATCGAAATTCCGGACAGCGTAGAGGTCATCGCAAATTATGCGTTTGAAAACTGCAGAAAACTGAAAACGGTGAAGCTGCCGGGCAACCTCAAGAAGATCGGGGCATTTGCCTTTGACGGCTGCAGCTCGTTGGAAGTAACAAAACTGCCAAACGGGGTGGAAGAGATCGGTGACTGTGCGTTTGCGGGCTGCAAATCCATAAGGAGCATGAAGCTTCCAAGCACGCTCGAAAAGCTGGGCGCCGAGGCATTTTTGGATTGTACAAATCTGAAGGAAATCAATATTCCCGCCGGTGTGACAACGATCGGGGAATCGATGTTTTGCGGCTGTGAGAAACTCAAAAAAATAAAGCTGCCAAACCATGTGACCGAGATCGGCGAGGATGCCTTTGCCGACACTGCAATTACGGAGATTACGATTCCTGCGACGGTGAAGGAAATAGACGGTTATGCGTTTCTCAATTGCAAAAGGCTTCGGAAGGTCACGCTAAAAGGAACAAAGACGAAAATAAGAAGGAATGCTTTTTGGGGCATTCACAAAAAAGCGGTGTTCTATGTCCCGAAAAGCAGCGTTTCCAAATACACAAACCGGCTGATTGCAAGCAAAAGCTTTTCCGGCAAAAAACCGAAAGTAAAAGGAAGGGGAAACTGAGATGAAGAAGCAAGGAATGGGAATGCTCCTTTTGGTTACTGCCTTGTTATTATGGAACAGCAGGGAAGTGTCTGCCGGGGAGTATCTGACTTACGGAGATTTTCAATACACTTATGATGCCGCAGAGGACAGCGTATGTATTCGTAAATACACAGGCAAGGAAAAGGCGGTGACAATCCCATCTGAGATCGGCGGGAAGCAGGTGCGGTATATGGGGGAAGTGTTTTCCGGAAATGAAACACTCCAAAAGGCAGTTCTGCCGGAGGGCATCCGAACGGTCAGCGGCTTTGACGGCTGCAGCAGCTTAAAGGAAGTCAATATTCCGGAAAGCTGCACACGAATTGATTATTTCGCCTTTGCCGGATGTGTGAAGCTTCAAGAGGTGAAATTGCCGAACGGACTGAAAGAAATCGGTGATTATGCCTTTTATAACTGCAGGAGATTAAAGGAGATTCGGATTCCGGACAGCGTGAAGGTTCTGGAACAGAACGCCTTTTGCAGCTGTGTCCGGCTTGAGAAGGTCACGCTTTCAAAAGGGCTGACCTGCATCGAATACGAGGCGTTCGAGGGCTGCAAGGCGCTTTTGAGCGTCACGATTCCAAACGGTGTAAAGGTCATAGAGGAAAAGGCTTTTTCGTCCTGTACACATTTGAAAAAGTTGACCCTTCCGAATACGATTACTTCCATCCGCTATTGCGCTTTTTCGCATTGCGGAATGAAGCGCATCACGATACCCAAAAATGTGACCTACATCGGGACGAATGCGTTTTGGGGCTGTGAAAATCTGAAAAAAGTGACGATCAAATCCTCCAGGATTAAGAAAATGGGAACACAGCCGTTTGTCAGCATTCACGAAAAAGCGGTGTTTGATGTGCCGAATAAGTGCATCAGGAAGTATAAGAAAATGATCGGGTATATTACGGAACATGAGCATGTTTTTTATTGAGCGGCTTCAGTTTTTGGTTGACAACAAAAAGGTGAAGTGTTATATTTTTGGTTGTGAAAGGCAATGACGAAGAGAAGTAGTGCAGTTTATCGTTCCCAGTGAGTGAAGGACAGTGAGAACTTCGCAAAGTGAATCTGCATGAATAACACTTTATCAGCCGCAATCTGAAAGAGAGATCTGGCAAAGCAACGGGGCTTTAAGTAGATGTACTACTAGTAGGTGCGCCGTATGCTGTGCGTTAGACAGGAAGGTTTTCGGAGAGGGATTGCGTATTCCCTGTGAAATCCGAAAGGCCGTTGAGAGACTTTTTATAAGTAATTCGGGTGGTACCGCGGACATGACTGACAGCTGTTCGTCCTGAACTAATGAAATTTAGTTGGGATGGGCAGCTTTTTCTTTGCTCATCCAAGGAGCAGAGGAGGATAAGTATGAACACATCAAACATTTACAGGGACACAGCGATAGACCGGATCACGGAAGCCGACGTCGGAGTGACGGTCAAGGTTGCCGGATGGGTGGAGAATATCCGGGATCACGGAGGGGTATCCTTCGTGGATTTAAGGGACATGTACGGTGTCCTGCAGGTCGTCCTGCGTGATACGTCGCTGTTGGACGGCTTGAGCAAGGAGGACTGCGTCAGCATTGAGGGAATCATCGAGCACCGCGATGAGGAGACCTACAATCCGAAGCTGCCGACCGGAACGATCGAGCTGGAGGCAAAGACGGTTCAAATACTCGGAAAGGTGAGCAGGCAGCTGCCGTTTGAAATCGTGACCTCAAGAGAGACAAGAGAGGATGTCCGCTTAAAGTACCGTTATCTCGATCTTCGCAACAGGAAGGTGAGGGACAACATTATTTTTCGCTCACAGGTCATCAGCTTCCTGCGGCAGAAGATGACCGAGATGGGATTTTTGGAAATTCAGACACCGATTTTGTGCGCGTCCTCGCCGGAGGGGGCGAGAGATTACATCGTCCCGTCCCGCAAATTCAAGGGGAAATTTTATGCGCTTCCGCAGGCGCCGCAGCAGTATAAGCAGCTTTTGATGGTATCGGGCTTTGACAAATATTTCCAGATTGCCCCGTGTTTCCGTGATGAGGATGCGAGAGCAGACCGCTCGCCGGGTGAATTTTACCAGCTGGACTTTGAGATGAGCTTTGCGACGCAGGAGGATGTATTCCGTGCAGGAGAGGAAGTGCTGACTGCCGCCTTTGAGAAATTCGCTCCGCAAGGCTGCGAGGTCACAAAGGCTCCGTATCCGGTCATCAGCTACAAGCAGGCGATGCTGGAGTTTGGCACGGATAAACCCGATCTGCGCAATCCGCTCCGCATCGTTGATCTGACCGACTTCTTTGGCAAATGCTCGTTCAAACCGTTTCACGGAAAAACCGTCCGGGCGATCAAAGTACATGCCGAGATGTCTAAGGGCTTTCATGAGAAGCTTTTGCAGTTCGCAACCTCGATCGGTATGGGCGGACTGGGCTACTTAGAGGTTTTGGAGGATCGCAGCTACAAAGGTCCGATCGATAAATTCATTCCGGACGAATTAAAGGGCGAGATTGCAGAGCTTGCATCTCTTGAGCCGGGCGATACCATTTTCTTTATCGCAGATAAGGAGAAGCGCGCAGCGCTCTATGCGGGTCAGATTCGCACCGAGCTTGGAGAAAGGCTGGAGCTCATCGATACGAAGGCATACCGCTTCTGCTTTGTCAACGATTTTCCGATGTACGAATACGATGAGAACGAAAAGAAGATCGTTTTCACCCACAACCCGTTTTCCATGCCGCAGGGTGGTCTTGAGGCACTGGAGCAAAAAGCGCCTCTTGACATTCTTGCCTATCAGTATGATATTGTATGCAACGGAGTGGAGCTATCTTCCGGTGCGGTCAGAAACCATGACCTTGCGATTATGGTCAAGGCATTTGAGATTGCCGGTTATACCGAGGAGGATTTGAAGGCAAAATTCGGTGCCCTCTACAGCGCCTTTCAGTTTGGAGCGCCGCCTCATGCAGGGATGGCTCCGGGCGTTGACCGGATGATCATGCTTCTTCGAAATGAGGATAACATTCGGGAGATTATTCCGTTCCCGATGAACGGAAATGCGCAGGATCTGATGTGCGGGGCTCCGGGTGAGGTCACCGAGCAGCAGCTGCGGGAGGTTCACATAAAGGTGAGATAGGAAACGATAGATTTATGAAATTTTATTTTGCGCCCCTGGAGGGCATTACCGGTTATATTTTCAGAAATGCATACAGGCATTCCTTCGGGAGTGCAGATAAATTTTTCACGCCGTTCATCACGCCAAGCGGAAAGAAGTGCTTAAATGACAAGGAGCGGAACGATATTCTGCCGGAGCATAACGAAGGGCTGTATGTCGTTCCGCAGCTTCTGACGAGAAATGCGGAGGATTTTCTGAAAGCCTGTCAGGAACTGAAGGATTATGGCTATCGGGAGGTCAACCTGAATCTGGGCTGTCCCTCCGGCACGGTAGTCAGCAAGGGAAGGGGCGCAGGATTTCTTGCGGATGCGAAAGCGCTGCGGATGTTTTTGGACGAGGTGTTTGCTTATGCTCCGGTTTCGGTGTCCGTCAAGACGAGGCTTGGGATGGAGTCTGCTTCGGAGTGGAGCGATCTTTTGCAGCTCTATAATCAATATCCGCTCAAGGAGCTGATCGTCCATCCGAGGCTGCGCAAGGATTATTATAATGGCAGCCCCGATCTGGATGCGTTCGCCTATGCGGCGGAGCGCAGTGTGAATCCGATCTGTTATAACGGGGATATCGTTTCGGTGCAGGATTATATGCATATCAGGGAATGCTTTCCTGCGCTGGAGCGGGTGATGATCGGACGGGGCTTTTTGAGAAATCCGTTCCTGCTTGAGCAGCTTCGCAGGCAGGAAGGAAAAGACAGCTTCGTACCTGCTTTTCCCGACCGGCAGACTTTTCAGGAAGTGAGCGGCATCCCGACGTTTTCGGGTCAGGCTGAGAAAAGCGGAGAGAGGGCTTTCGCACAGCCACCCGACTTTGAGCGATTCCGCCGTTTTCACGAGGAACTGCTGCGGGGCTATCAGGATTATATGTCCGGAGACACTCCGGTTCTTTTCAAGATGAAGGAGCTGTGGTTTTACATGCAGGATTTATTTCCGGAGGATGTAAAACTGCTTAAAAAAGTCAGGAAAGCAAAAAGCCTCGGCGAGTATGAGAGTATTGTCCGGACGGCATTTCACGCATCATAAACACAATTCTGCTTCTGTAATCACAGAATTTTTTACCAATAAAAAAACATTGACAAACGGGTCTAACGATATTAGACTTAAAGTAGACGAACGGCATTAGACCAACTCGCGGAATGCCGTTCATACCGTGAGGGCTGCCGTTAGGAACAGTTCCTTTGCAAAGCAATCATATTCCGGAACAAAAATGGAGGAAATCGAGATGGAACAGCTTAAGCTTGGAGAAATGGAACAAAAATTTGCCGAAATGATCTGGCGCCTCGCACCGGTCAAATCAGGGGAACTGGTCAGACGATGTGAGGACGAATTCGGTTGGAAGAAATCGACGACCTTCACGATGCTCAAGCGTCTTTGTGAGAGAGGCATCTTTCGAAATGACGGCGGAACCGTCTGCACACTCATGACAGAGGAGGAATTTCATGCGGCGCGCAGCGAGCAGTTCGTGCAGGAGACATATAACGGTTCTATTCCGCTTTTTCTCGCCGCATTCACGAAGAGAAGAAAGCTGAGCGGGAGGGAAGTGGAAGAAATCAGGCAGCTGATTGACGCATATGACGAATCGTCAAACGGGGAAGGAGAGTAAGAGATGACAAAGGTATTTATTCATGTACTCAACATGAGCCTGACAGCGGGAATCACGATTGCAGCGATTCTGCTGATGCGGTTTCTTATCCGGAAAGCGCCGAAGGTGTATTCCTATGCGCTATGGGGCATCGCTTTATTCCGTCTGCTCTGCCCGGTTTCCTTTTCGCTGCCGGTGTCGGTCTTTCGTCTGCTCAGGGCACCGCAGGGTGATATGGGAAATCCGCAGTATCTCTCATTGGATACGCCGGATATCACGCAGGCGGAAGTTTTGGAGAGTCAAGAGCCGCCTGTGAATGCTGCGCAAGGCATCACAGAGAGGCTTGCAGATATGCATACACCGGAAATCAGGAAAACCATCTGGACCTCTGTCGGTACAAAGGAATTCTGGCTCTTTCTTGCGATGGTGGTTTGGCTGCTCGGAATTGCGGGACTGCTCGCATACAGCATTCACTCTCTCAGAAGGCTGAAAAGACAGCTGAAGGATGCCGTTTTGCTGGGCGATCGTATTTATGAGAGTGAAAGAATTGATACCCCGTTTGTACTTGGCGTGATCAGACCTTGTATTTATCTGCCGTCGTCGCTGGACTCGAAGGAGATGAAGTATGTGCTTTTGCATGAACAGACGCACATAAAGAGAAAGGATCCATTGATCAGGATGCTCAGCTTTGGGGCTCTATGTCTGCATTGGTTCAATCCGCTCGTTTGGACTGCGTTTTTCCTGAGCGACAGGGATATGGAGATGTCCTGCGATGAGGCAGTGATTTTAAAGCTCGGAGATGCTGTCAAAAAGGATTATTCGCAGTCTCTGTTAGCCTTTGCGACAGGCAGGCATATACTTACCGCATCGCCGCTTGCCTTTGGGGAAGGGGATACAAAGGGCAGGGTCAAAAATGTCCTCTCCTACAAAAAGCCGACTCTCTGGGTGCTCATTGTCTGCCTGCTGATTTGCATTCTTTCGGCAGTGCTCCTGTTATCCAATCCGGAGCGCAAAAAGCGGTCAGGGGCGAAAGAGGAAGCAATCACAGCGGAGGAGACAGAAGCTTTAAAGGAGCCGGGAACAGGCACAGGAGAAGAGACGGGAACAGGAACCTCGGAACTGGCGGAGTCACTCTTTGCGGCGAAAAATCCATATGTCGGGGACGGTTCTGCGGACGGCAGGCTCCTGAGACTTTTGAACATTACGGAGGATATAGGAAATTATACCATTGCGCTTAAGACCGATGAGGAGCCGTACAGCCTGACTCTGAACTTTAAGGAGGGCTGGGATGCGCAGCAGGAGAATGACAAGAATGTACAGATGTGGGAAAATGCGGTTCTCCTTCTGGCATTGATTGACAATCTGTCCGAGGTTTCATGGAGTTATCCGTGCGAAGCAATAGCGGAATTATCGGACTCTGCGTTTTCGACGGAAATCATCGTATCCTACAGGAAGCAGGATGGGAAAATCTACGCTGCCGCATCGGTGAGTGCCGAGAAGGCAGGGGAGCTTCTGACAAAGGATATCAAGACCTACGGACAAAGTGCATCGAATGTGCACATGCTGCTGGAAGAATTGCCGCAGTCCGTGGAACAGGTATTCGGAACCGACAGTCCGGTACAGGACCAGTCGAAGGACGCCATCCAGAGTACACCGCAGGATGCGTCACAGGGTACACAACAGAATATGCCGCAGGATGCGTCACAGGGTGCACCACAGAATATGCCGCAGGATGCGTCACAGGGTACACAACAGAATATGCCGCAGGATGCGTCACAGGGTGCACAACAGAATATGCCGCAGGATGTGTCACAGGGTACGCAACAGAATATTCCGCAGGGTACGTCGCAGAATAAACCACAGGATACGTCACAGGGTACGTCGCAGAATAAACCACAGCGAGAGCTGCTCTCCTTATCCGAGGTGGAAGGGGAGCTGACGCTTAAAGTGCGTTCGGTGTCAAGAAGCGCAAAATGCATTGAGTGGTATTTTGGGGTACCGTCTGAATATTCCTATCTGAGCGATGAGACAGGGAATATATACTCGGATTTGTACTTTGCGGAGGATTGCAAATATTATGTAAACTCTTCGATGAACCGTATCGAATACGAGGAGACGGATTTTGATACCTTTGCGGATCACGTCAAACCCTCACGTTCCATTACAACTGCGAGCCGTTATACCTTGTTTATGCATGACGGGCAGATACACAGCATTTATATGTTGGATTCTTATGCAGGGGACAGAATCCACTATCATTATATGGATGTCCTCAGCGGGAGTATAGGTGGTTCGTTAGAGCGGGATTATGAACTTGTCGGCATCTGGCAGATGGATGTGACCGGTGACGGTAAGGCGGAGCGTATCGAGGTCTATAACGGCGATCCGGGCAGCGGTCAGCGTGGAGTGGTTGTTGTCAGAAATGCGGATGGAAGGATGCTGTACCATACAACTGCATTCACGAACGAGCATTTCTGTCAAGCGATATACGCAGGAATCAGGGACGGAAAAGGGTATCTGATGACGATACATACCAATGATCGCTTAGGGGACTATTACTATGATGTATTCACAGTCAATGAGGACGGAACGCCGAATCAGCTGGCGGGCTGCAGGTTCGAATGGAGGTACGATGTGTCGCATACGAGTGACGGCGAGCTTTTAATATATCGGAAGTGGCTGGATGAGATGAATGTGTATTACCGGGGCTGCCAGTTCCTGATCGACAGCAATGACGGAATCATCCGCACGGATTACGATGCGACTGCGGAGAAGCTGCAGTAGTACCCCCCATTTCTCCCCTTATGTGCAGGCACAACGCAGAGAATGGCTTTTTGCACCGGAATCATATATTTTATTCCGATTATACTTGACAAGCCTTTTACATCAAATTATAATAAGTTACATCAAGTGTACTACTTGAAGCAATACAGTTAATACACTAATCAAAAAGCAGAAGCAATGTGAGGAGGAGAGGAGGCAGTACATGATTTCCATTGATTATAAAAGTCACAAAAGTATATATGAGCAGATCATTGACCAGATCAAATATCATGTCATCAAAGGGTATTTAAAGCCGGGAGATGTGATTCCTTCCGTTAGGAAGCTTGCACTGATGATCGATGTCACGCCGACGACCGTGGCGAAAGCTTATCAGGAGCTTGAGAGGCAGCAGGTGATCGAAACCATTCGGGGCAAGGGTACGTTCATTGCTTCTGATTTGCAAATAAAACCTGACAAGGCAGCACTTGAAAAAGTGCGCATGAACCTTGTTTCGGCTTTGATGGAGCTGAAGCTCATGGGAATGAACCGGCAGGAGGTCATGGATTTTGTCGGGCAGGTGTATCAGAGCTTGCAATAGACAAAAATCAGTTTGGCAGGTGATCGACAGCCCGGTTCAGATAGAAAAAAGACGGAGGGTAGAACGGATGATAGAAATCAGGAATGTACATAAAAGCTATGATGACAAAGAGGTGCTTCGGGGGATTACCTTCGACATCCATAAAGGAGAAATCCACGGACTGATCGGGGAGAACAGTGCCGGCAAGACAACTTTGATCAAATGCCTTGTGGGAATCTACCGTGCGGATGAGGGAGAAATTTTGTATGACGACAAGCCGGTTTTTGATAACCCGGAGGTGAAGCAGAACATCGGATATGTTGCGGACTATAACGTATATCTGAGAGGATATACGGTAAAGCGGATGGTCAGGCTGTACCAGACCATGTATCCGAAATTTTCGAAAAAAAAGTTTGAAGAGCTGGGCAGGCTCTTTGGGATTGACCAGCGCAGCCTGATTCAGACTTTGTCAAAGGGAACGACAACAAAGCTGGCATTTATGTTTGCGATTTCTTCCGGTGCCGAATATCTGATTCTCGATGAACCGACTTCGGGACTGGATGTGGCAAGCCGCCGCAGCCTTCTGGATGTTCTCGTATCGGAGATGGAGACGCGCAACCTGGCTGTCCTGATTTCGTCGCACAATCTGGAGGGACTGGAAAAAATTTGTGACCGTGCAACACTTGTAAAGGATGGGAGCGTATTGACGACAGAGGACATGGATCAGATGCGTCAGACATTCGTGAAGGTGCAGGCAGTGTTTGAGAACGGAGCACCGAAGGAATTTTATGATCAAAGGGATTTTTTGGAGAGAAGCAATGTGGGAAGTATTTATACGGTTGTATCTGCCCGGTCCTTTGATGCTCTGAACAGTGCATTGACCCAAATGGGCGCAAGTCTGGTGGAGCAGCTTCCGGTCAGCCTGGAGGATACGTTCCTGTTGGCAAACAAAGCAGGGATTCCGGCTGATGGAACCGATACCGATTCCCGATAGGAAAGTCGGCAGTGTATGAACGAAGCGACAAAGGAAGGAGAAACGAGATGGAAGATTTCAGAAAGCTTTGGCGGATGCAGGGCGGCTATTTCGTCATTGCATTTTGCATTATAGAAGGGATTGCCATGACGTGCCTGTGCTGTTTTAAATATCACAATTCGATTATGCAGTGGCGGATAGATCTCGGAAGCTACGGCTTTGTCTCGATGCACAGAGTTCTTATTGTACTGTTGATCGTGCTACTTTTTGTGAGGCATTTGTTTGCGGCAGACAAGGGCAATCAGGAGTTTATCTGCTCGCTCCCTGTCAGGAGAGTGAGCTGGCAGCTTTTCACAACGCTTGCGGGTATCGCTCTTTTACTCTGCGTTTATCTTGCGACCTTTCTTGTCTATGCACAGATGGGAGGCAGGATGGACATACCGGGCGCATTCGGGATTTCTGAGATTGGCATACTTTTTTTGAAGGGTTTTGTGTACAGTGTTCTGGAGTATCACGGTATTCTAGCAGCCGGTTTTTTATGCAGACTAGGTTATGCATACTTGCAGGCAGCGTATCAAAAAACAATGGAAGGAGCAGATGAAGGATGAAGAAACGATTTGCATGGATCAATCGCCGGTTTATGGCGGTTCTGACTTTTCTTGCAGCCTTGCTTGCCGGATATCAAGGCTATGACCGGATCGTAAAAAGAGCGGATGATAATTCGCTTGCCGCAATGTATATGACAGGGAACGGCATGCAGTTCGGATGGATCGATACATATGGACTGATTCCTTTATTCGGAGTGCTCTGCTCAATTATTTTTTTACTGATTCGGTTCCGGCATGTACGCAGAAGTGCCGGAAAGCGGAGAGCAGAGCTTTTGGCAGCATATCCGATAAAGCGCAGGGAAGAAATAAAGAAGGATATGTTTCATACGTTTTTTTACATTTCTTATACGGCAATCCTTGTATTTGCAGGAATGGAGCTTACAGAGATCATTCTTTATCTCAATATGAAAAAGGTTTTTCCGGATATCGGGATGACAGTGGAAATGCTGAAAAACATCTGCATATTCTGGATGGCATTTTTCATGCTGTTTGCGGCTATGGCATGGATGTTTTACTGCGAGGTTGTCGTAACCGACAAGTATGCGGGCTTTTTGATCGGTGCGATTGCTCTTTTATGGTATGATGTCCGAATCTGTGAGGAGGATTTCTGGGCGTTTCTTCCGCAGCGGACGGACGGGACTGGGTTTAAAGCGACGGGAGTGGTCTTAATCTGTGTGCTTTTTCTGCTCTTGGGAATGGTTCTTGTGTTGCTTTCGATCCGACTATATGAAAAGAGAGAGCTTTCCGAAAACGGGCTTTTCTATTTCCCGCTTGCAAAGGATGTGATGGTGGCAATGCCCGGTGTGGCTTTCCTGTGGATGACAGGTCTGATGGAAGGCTATGAAACACCGGCAGGTGTGCTGATAACAGCAGGAGTCATCGTATTTGCAGCTGCGCTGTTGAATTTTCTTGTGCTCTCTCCGGGAGTCAGGAGAAATGCAGGAAAGCTCTGTCTGGCAGCGGTGCGCTCTCTTGGAATGCTTGCAGTCGAAGCAGCTTTGTTCACCGCCCTCTATTATACCTGGGACTATGTGCTGCCGTGCACCATTTTTGTAAGCGAAGCAGATGCCGGTGCCGCATATGATTCCTTTTGGCAGGAAGAGATGGAACCGGAGGAGTTGTTTGCATGGGAGAACTGGGAGGAGTTGTATGGCCTGCAGGAGGAGGACTTTTCGGATATTCTGTTTCCGGATGCACGAGAGGAGTGGACCAAAATGGATGCAGATCTGGAATACCGGACGAATGAGATGCAGGAGCGTCGGTTCTGCGGGTATGTCATCATGGTCGAAGACGGTGATCAAAGGTTTTCCTGCGCAATGGATCGCATAAAGAAGGCCGACCGTAAGCTGGTAGATGTTGTGGATATTCGTGATCTGACCGTTCTGAAGGATGAAACGTATGGAAACATTTACTTTTCGCGGATGGGTGGTTCTTATAACAGGGCATCCTTTTGTGTGTGGAACGAAGGAAAAGAATATTTTGATTACTATGTCATTTGGGGAAGGCTGCCGGAGGATGAGCTGTTGGAAATTGTTCATTCTTTCAAATAAAGGTTATGCTTACTCTATTTTAATTCCGGAAGGTAAGTTTATGTTCATTGAAATTCAGTCAAAAGAGATGAGACTGTCCTTGGTAAAGCGATCGCTTAGCCAAGGACTTTTTGCGTAAAAAAGATTGGAGGAATTATGTAAGCACATTTCAATGATATATGCATAAATCGTGAATGATAAGATGATTATTTTCGAATATCAGAGATATCTAAAAACGAAGAATAGAGAAAAACAAAATAGTGACAAATATTGACAATGATAAAAAAGATGGTAGAATAAAAGCATCAACAGTACAATTCAATATAATACAAAAGATATAACCGCAGTGTAAGAAATTTTGTACTTTTGATTGTGTAAGGATTAGCACAAACAAGGAGATTGGTGCGTTTACAACGAGTGAACGCACCAATGTAAATAAAAATGATAAAACAGAACTTCAGATTATTAGTCAAAAATAAAATATATTTAATATGTTTCCTGAGCTTTGCTGTCTTTCTGACAGCGATACTTGGGAAGGCATTTTACGATGCAGCAATTGTAAAAAATATTTTTGGGGCTTACGATGCTGCACATGATGTATTTCGAAAATGTGCAGGGCTGGTTTGTTATTATGTCATATTTATGCTGTTTCTGTCCTTGTATGCGTTCGATCTGAACCGGCTGCAGGGGACAGACGAGATGGTCAGGAGTATTGACAAAAAAAGAGAGCTAAAGGGCAGAAGATGGGCGCTTGGCATCTGGAATCTGTTTTTTACCTGTCTGGTGCTTGTAATTCATGCAGTGGCTTTTTCTCAAAGCTACTTTAGACACAATATGCGGTTTCTGTTTCAGATCATAGTATTTATTATTTTCAATTATTTTGCTGTCGGAATGGTTATGATTACGGCAGCAGAATGCATTTCGCTTATATCGAAGATCAGATATCAGATTTTGCTTGCAATCCCACTATCCATTTTGTTTGGAGGATTTTTTAAAGAACGACTGTATGAAAATATAGAGAATGAGGAACTATTCTACAAAATATATGCATGGATACAAATGATCACGCCGGCAGGTGGCAAATGGGCGATGCAGAAGCACATCGGTCAGCCGGTTCAGCTTCATCAGGTGGGGGTTATCCTGCTCTGGGGGGCTGTGTTCGGACTGCTCATTTCATTCACACTGCACAGCAGAAGGCGCACATGGATATGTATGCTGTTTTCCGCTTTCCTTATTTTGGCACTGCCATATGAAGAAATGGGACAGTCTTACTATTACGGAAATGGTGTGGGATATCCAATGTATCATTATTATGAGTGGATTGATAATAAAAACGAGCCAAAGATCGAACAAATCGAGCAGTCCGGTGGATTTGAGGTGTCCGATTATGATATGGAATTTACGGTTTTTACCTGTCTGGGTGCAAAGGTGACAATGACACCGAATAAGAGCGAACTGCCACAGTATATTTTTACCTTGTATCATCCATATCATATTATGGGAATTTGCGATCAGGATGGGAAAAAACTGAACTATGAGAGGGATGGCGACTATCTGACTGTCTATGCTCCGCAGGATAAAAGCGTGAGGCAGATTACGGTTTCTTATTATGGAAACGGGGCAGAGCTTTACAGTCAGATGGCAGGAATCAATCTGCTGCCGGGAACCTGCTTCTATCCGGTACCCGGTTTTCATCAGTTGTACGGTCCAAACGCATATGGGATATTTGAATTCTCGATGGTTTATTTGGAAAAGGCTGCGAATTTTCGGGTGAGAGTCAGGGCAATAGACCGTGTCTACTCCACGCTTCCGGAGACAGATAAGAACAGGTTTGAGGGAAGCGGCGATGCTTTTGGGCTTTTTGCGGGCATGTTGGAAAAGACTGTAGTCGGCAATACTACATTTGTGTATTCTTCTTTGGAGAAAACGGAGCAGGGCGGCTTCTCCTCCTGGGAGGATGTCACAGAGTATGCAGCGCTTCTCTACGAAAAGTCGGGTCGGGAAGAACTGAATCTTTCAGGTAAAACGGTGGTGACGCTGCCGACGGTTTCTTTTTATGAGCCGTTGGCACATGGGAATTATTTACTGCTGCATGACTTTGTACAAATGGGTGATTTGGACTATTTAAGGAAGATGGTGGAGGAAGAAGTAGTAGAATGAAGCAGATAATACATAAAAAAACAGTATGGGTGGGTGTGACGGTGCTCATTTTATGTGCAGCCCTTCTCATCGCCTTTATCGGGTTTCGGAGAAAAGAATCGAAATCCCGCCTTTTGGCAGACGGCGAGATCGCATCTGCACAGGAGATCACCTCCGAAAAGCTAGAAAACTCCAAGTGGCTGTGCACATTGGGAGATCATATGGTCGTTTATTCTTCGGCATTAGGGCAATATAAGGCGCGCAGGTTTTCCTGTGTGAGTAAAAACGGAGAGATTACAGATGCTCCCTATACTCTGGATAAATTCGAAAGAGTGTCGGAGCTTTGTGCAGATCCCGAGGGAAATCTGCTGCTCACCTCTTCCCTTGCGGGGGACAATTATGTGAAGCTTTATGACAGCGAAGGGAGCTGTCTGTTTCAAGTGAATCTCACGGAAAAAATAGGAAATGGCAGAGTGGATTCTGTCAGGAGGGATGCCTCCGGGTTTTTGTACATCATAGCAAGGGATGAAAACGAAGCCTTGCTCTATGTGCTTGACAGTCAGGGGAATATCCAAAGCAAGTTCCCACTCCTTTTCACTGTGGGATATTTGCGAAATCTCGGAAACGGTGATGTTGCCTGTGTCTATATGGAAGAGGATGCACAAAACGGAGGCGTGCAGTTTGCGGTTCAGGTATATGCCGATGCCCAAAAGGCGGAAAAATATATTCTTCCGGTCAGGAGCCTGCCGGATTTAACGGCGGTACAGGACGGAGGTGCGTTTGACCTGTATTATTATGATTCCAATTATCGGCTGTATGGGTATGATTTAAAGAAAAAGCAAAGTACGGAAATCGTAAATTTATTTGAAGCAGGGATTCCCGGCAGTGAGATT
>JAFUZE010000195.1 GCA_017476765.1 Lachnospiraceae bacterium | reverse complement strand
GACCGTGTCCTCCCGACTGCTTCTTGTACTTCGCCTCCACGTCGGATTTTTTCTTGATTGTCTCACGGAACGCAATCTTCGGCTTGGACAGCTCGATCTCTACCTTGTACTCATTCAGCAGTCTGCTGCACGCAATTTCCAGATGTTGGTCTCCCATTCCGTACAGAAGCATCTGCCCATTCTCCACATCGTTGACGGACTGGAGCGTCAAATCCTCATGCATCATCTTCTGAAGTGCCTGAGCAGCCTTGTCGATCTCCGATTTATTTTTTACTTTATATCTCATGTATGTGTATGGCTTGGAAATTTCGCTCTTGCCATACTGGATCGTCACAGCCTTCGTCGAGAGCGTATTTCCGGTTCTCGCCGCCGTCAGCTTCGCAACAGCCCCGATATCTCCGGCATGAATCTCCGGAACCTCAATCGGCTTATTGCCCTGCAGAACGTAAAGCTTTCCGATTTTCTCCTCAATATCCTTATCCTTATTATAAATGACATCCTCTGCTTTCAGCACACCGGAGCACACCTTGAACAGTGAATATTTGCCGATGAACGGATCCACAATGGTTTTAAATATGTAGGCGGACTTTGCCTTGGAGAAGTCATAATTCGCCTCAAAAATCTCGTTCGTCTTTAAGTTCACTCCGGCAATCTCGCGGTTTTCCGGACTCGGCATGTACTTCACAATATCATCAAGAAGCGTGTAAATACCCTGGCAAAGAATGTTCGAGCCCATCGAAATCGGAACGATGCTGCCGTCATTGATATTGGCGCGGAGCGCTGCCCGAATCTCTGCCTCTGAGAAGGTATCCCCGTTAAAATAACGCTCCATCATATCTTCGCTCGTCTCCGCCACTGCCTCCATCAGCGTATCGCGGCAGATCTCCAGATTCGCCTTACTGTACTCCGGAATCTCACACTCTGTGACTTCCTTGCCGACCCAACGGTTACCGGTCTGGCTGATGACATTGATGTAGCCGACGAACTTCTCGTTTTCACGGATCGGCAGATGGAACGGCGCGATTTTCTTTCCATAGAGAGCGGTCAGATCCTCCACAACCTGCCGATAAGATGCATCGTCCACATCCATATCCGTCACAAAGAACATTCTCGGAAGCTTGTTCTTCTCACAGATCTCCCACGCCTTCTTGGTGCCGACCTCGACACCCGCTTTTCCGCTGACAACAATGATCGCTGCATCTGCGGCGGAAACAGCCTCCTCCACTTCACCTACAAAGTCAAAATATCCCGGTGCGTCGAGCACATTGATTTTAACCCCTTCCCACTCGATCGGTACGATTGATGTACTGATCGAAAACTGGCGTTTTTGTTCCTCCTTGCCAAAATCACTGACTGTATTTTTGTCAGCCACCTTGCCCATACGGGAAATCAGTCCCCCCAGATACGCCATGGCTTCCACCAGACTCGTTTTGCCACACCCCCCGTGGCCCAAAAGCACAATGTTACGAATTTTGTCCGTTGTGTAAACCTTCATACTGTATCCTCCATCATGATTATTTTGCAGTTGTTACCATTCACGGTCTAACCGTCCGCGAATGGTAACGCATATCGCCATGCAAAATCGCCTGCGGCGATGGGCGATATGCCGGCAATTGTACCGTACCTGGGCTTCACTGCGCAGTAAATGCGCAGTGAGCCATGAATAGTAACTTGCAGTTTCTCCATATATTATGCGCTTCTATGGATTTACTGTTCATTTTCTGCGCTAATTGCGTATGCAATTTATCATTTTTGCTGTTCAATTAGCACCCCATGAGTACATTTTACTAAACATTCGCTTCTTTTACAATATTTTTTTGGAAAATTTACCGATTACTTTTATGATTTAAAGTTTAGAAGTGTTGCGTGTTAAAGTGTTGACATATTCCTCATTTCAGATTAAGATGAATAGAAACACCTTGTTCTGTTGGCGCGGCGCCGGCAAAACGGAATGTCAGGAAACCAAAAGGAGCGCTCATGAAAGATTTTACATGTGGTTTTATCGGACTCGGCCTGATCGGCGGTTCCATTGCCAAGGCATTAAAAAAACAAAATCCAAAAATAAGGATGCTTGCCTTCGACATCCATGAGGAGTCACTCGTTCTGGCTCAGAAGGAAGGCATCATTGATATCTGTTACAGCGCACTGACTGAGGATGCTGCAAAGCAGCTCGGCGGCTGTGACCTTTTGTTTTTGTGTGCACCGGTGAGCAAAAATGAGGAAAATCTGCAGCTTCTCAAGGATCATTTGAAGGAGGACTGCATCCTGACTGATGTAGGTAGCGTCAAATCGACCATTCATCAGGTCATTGAGCGTGAGGGACTCACAAGCCGCTTTGTCGGCGGACATCCCATGACCGGCAGTGAAAAGACCGGTTACGAAAACGCAAACGAACTGCTGTTTGAAAATGCATTCTATTTTCTGACTCCTGCGAAGGATGCCGACGCTTCAAAAGTCGAAAGAATGAAGGAGCTCGTTACCGGGATCGGAGCTATCCCGCTCGTAATCGACTGCAAAAAGCATGATTACATCACGGCTGCTGTCAGTCATCTGCCTCATGTCATTGCATACAGTCTGGTCAATCTGGTTCGGGAAAACGATGATGACGGAATGATGAAGCTGATTGCCGCAGGCGGTTTTAAGGATATCACACGGATTGCCTCGTCGTCTCCTGCGATGTGGCAGCAGATTTGTCTGACAAATACGGAAAATATCGAGAGTCTTTTAAGGGCATATATCGAACAGCTCGAGCAGATGTGCACTTATTTGGAGCAAAAAAGGAAGGATGCACTGTTTGACGCATTCCAATCTGCCAAGGACTACCGCGACAGCTTTATTACGACCTCCGGCAGCCACGCGAACAGGCTCTATGAGGTCTATCTGGACATTCCGGATAAGGCGGGCGCGATTGCCATGACGGCGACGATACTGGCTCTCAATGACATCAGCATAAAAAATATCGGCATTATGCACAACCGGGAATTTCAGGAGGGCGTTTTGCACATCGAATTTTATGACAAAGCCTCTGCCGATGCCGCCGTCGCACTTCTTAAGCGCAACAATTATACAGTCTATGAGAAGGGGACGAAGTAAACGTGTCCGGAAGAAAAAGAGAAACGGAAGGAGTTTATAAGCAATATGAACAACGCACATAGATTAAAAGGTGAAGTGACCGTTCCGGGAGATAAATCCATCTCACACCGGGCAATTATGTTCGGAGCGATTTCGGAGGGACTTACCGAGGTCACGAATTTTCTGGAAGGTGCAGACTGTCTCTCGACGATCTCCTGCTTTGAAAAGCTCGGCATCGAAATAGAGCGGAATGCCTCCCACATACTTGTCCGCGGGAAGGGACTCTGCGGGCTGCAAAAGCCGTCCGAGGTTCTCGATGCGGGCAACAGCGGCACGACGACCCGCCTGATCAGCGGGATTTTGGCAGCGCAGAGCTTTGAGACAACGCTCACCGGAGATGCCTCTATAAGACGGCGTCCGATGAGGCGTATCATCACTCCGCTCTCGATGATGGGTGCTCAGATCGAAAGTCTTGGCGCAAACGACTGTGCCCCGCTCCGGATTACCGGTTCCCCGCTGCATGGCATCCGTTACGAATCACCGGTGGCATCCGCTCAGGTCAAATCCGCCATCTTACTGGCAGGCTTATATGCGGATGCACCGACGAGTGTCATCGAGCCTTCGATCAGCCGCAACCATTCCGAAATACTGCTGCGTTACTTCGGCGCAGAGGTGCACACGACGGACACGACCGTCACGATTCAGCCGGCGGGCAGACTTGTCGGGCAAAAGGTTTCCGTTCCGGGCGATATTTCCTCCGCCGCATATTTTATCGCTGCCGGACTTTTAGTTCCGAACAGTGAAATTCTCATCCGGAATGTGGGAATCAACCATACGCGGGACGGCATCTTAAGAGTTGCAAAGGAAATGGGCGGAGATATCACACTTTTAAACGAAGTCGCATCGGAAGGAGAACCGACTGCAGATATTCTCGTCCGCTCCAGTCATCTGCACGGCGTCACGATCGGCGGCAGCCTCATTCCGACCTTGATTGATGAAGTGCCGATTATCGCAGTCATGGCCGCCTTTGCCGAAGGGCAGACGATCATCCGGGATGCCGGAGAGTTAAAGGTCAAGGAATCAAATCGCATCGATGTCATGGTCACCAATCTTGGCCGGATGGGCTGCGACATTGCTGCGACCGACGACGGCATGATCATAAACGGAGGCAGGACACTGAAGGGCGCTGTCATCGACTCTAACTTAGACCACCGCATTGCCATGAGCTTTGCCATTGCAGCTCTTCTCGCAGACGGTGAGACGCAGATTCAGGGCAGCGACTGTGTCAAAATCTCCTACCCTTCCTTCTACCAGGATTTACAGGCTCTGATGCGATAAGAAAATATACGATATGAAACCGAACGAAGCAGGATATCCAAATAAAAAAAGGAAGGAGCTTTTTTTCATCCTTCCTTTTTACTGCTATTTATTTTTTCCGACTATTCTGCTTCCTCATCCTGTTCATTTTCCTGCAGCGTCTGGTAAACACCAATCCGGAAGGTTTCCATCTCCGGCATTCCAATGAAAAGACCTCCGTAATTGAACACATCTCCCTTTTTCTCAATACGGACAATCTCTATAAAAGCATGAATGACCTCCTGTGTCCAGATTCGCAAAAAGCCTTCGTATACAGAACCGATCTCCAGTGGTGAGGAACAGTTAAACCCGATTCCGGTTTTAGAAAGATTGACGACATCAATCGAAACCTCTTTTTCGCCATCCTCCTTGTCCAATCTGCTCACCACGAGCTTGGATTCAAGCTCCGTTCTTTTATTTTTTCTTTTTTCGCTCATCGTATACCCCTTCCCGCCATGCCTTTGATAACCCGTTTTCGCATGTTCTTCTGTATCGTTTTTGTTTTCATCACGATCAATGATATGTATTATTTTATATCATCTTCCGAAACCTTGCAACATTTTTATGCTAAGGAAACGCTGATTTAATCAGCGTTTCCTTATATTGCTCCGCATGGATGCGCAGAAATTCGCTGTGGAAAGGCACTTTGTGCCTGCGAATTTCGCGCGGGAAACACTTAATCAGTGTTTCCCTAACAGATGAACATCGCATCACCAAAGGAAAAAAAGCGATAGCGCTCGCGGATTGCCTCCTCATATGCCGAAAGCACATGCTCACGTCCGGCAAGCGCCGATACAAGCATGATCAGCGTCGATTCCGGCAGATGAAAATTGGTGATCAGCCCATCGATCATCCGGAACCGATATCCCGGATAAATAAAAATCTGCGTATTGTCGCACCCTGCATGGATGACACCGTTTCCATCGGCAGCGCTCTCCAGCGTGCGGCAGCTTGTTGTGCCGACTGCAAGGATGCGGTCGCCGCGCTCCTTTGCCGCATTGATCCGGTCGGCGGCTTCCTGCGACACCTGATAAAATTCCGAGTGCATATGATGCTCCAGAATATTGTCTGTCTTCACCGGTCTGAACGTCCCAAGCCCCACATGAAGCGTCACATAGACAATGTCCACACCCATCTGCTCCAGCTGCCAAAGCAGCTCCTTCGTGAAATGCAGTCCGGCGGTCGGTGCCGCAGCGCTCCCCTCATATCGGGCATACACGGTCTGATAACGGCTCTTATCCTCCAGCTTATGCGTGATATAAGGCGGCAGCGGCATCTCACCGAGCCGGTCGAGCACTTCCTCAAAGATGCCGTCGTACTCAAACTGAATCAGGCGGTTTCCTTCCTCCAGAACGTCCAGCACCGTCGCCTTTAACAGCCCGTCACCAAATACAAGCCGCATCCCCGCTCTCGCCTTTCTTCCCGGTTTTACGAGTGTCTCCCACTGGTCATTCTCTCGCCTTTTTAACAGCAGAACCTCGACCGCCCCTCCCGTATCCTCCCTCACTCCGAGGAGCCTTGCCGGAATCACCTTCGTGTCGTTGAGCACGAGACAGTCTCCCTTCCTGAGAAAGCCGGTAATATCCCTGAAATGATGGTGCGATACCGCTCCGCTTCTTTTATCCAGCTTTAAAAGCCTTGAGCTGCTCCTGTCGAGGAGCGGATCCTGTGCGATCAGCTCCTGTGGCAGGTCAAAATAAAAATCCGATTTTTTTAATACTTCCATGACTCTCCCTTATTTCCCGTGTGCCGAAGAACGGACGTTAGTAACTGTATCAGAATTACTTAAGTTCATTCGCTGTTACCATTCGCTACCGGTCCTTACTGTCTCAGCTGAATGCCAAGCCCTTCGAGACCGTTTAGGATCTTTTTCATTGCTGCATTGATATCATTCTCCTCAAGCGTTCTGTCCTTCGCCCGGAACGTAATGCTGTATGCGACAGACTTATAGCCTTCCTGAATCTGTGCACCCTCATAAATATCAAACAGCTTATAGGACTCCAGAATCTTACCGCCCCTCTGCTCAATCATCCCCTCAATCTGACCGACGAGAATGCTCTTCGGCACAACCATACTGATATCGCGGGATACTGCCGGATACTTTGCGATTCCTTCATACTTTCGGTCAAACGTCGCAAACGGCTCCACGCTTGGCATATCGAGCACGGCAACGTAAACCTTCGTCTTTAAGTCATAATTGTCACAGACCTCCGGATGAATCTCTCCCAGATAACCAAGCACCGTTCCGTCATAGAGGATGTTTGCCTGACGCCCCGGGTGCAGGAACTTCTTACCCGCATTCGGATCGTAGGTCACCTTCTTTTTTAAGCCGATTGCCTCAAAAAACTCTTCCACGACACCCTTCATCGTGAAGAAATCACCGTCTCCGTACATGCCGAGCGTAAACTGCATCCGCTCATCCGGCAGCTCCTCAAGCGGCACCTTCTTCGGCAGATAGATGTTGCCGAGCTCATACAGCCTGACGTCCTTGTTTCTGCGGTTGAAGTTCGTTGCAAGGCTTGTCAGCATACCGTTTAAGGAGATCGTTCTCATAATGGAGAAATCCTCTCCGAGCGGATTGGAAATGACGATCGCGTTTCTCAGCCTGTCATCTGCATCCAGCAGCAATTTATCGAATACCTTCGGACTTTCAAACGAATAGCACATTCCCTGTGAAAAGCCGCAGTATTCGGCAATGTCCCTTGCCTTCTGTTCGATCCGAAGCTTGAACGGCAGCTTGCCCGTCGTCGCCTCGCCGCTCGGAAGCGTGCTCGGAATCTTGTCATAGCCATAGAATCTTGCGACCTCCTCCGCAATATCGGCAATCCCTTCCAGATCCTGACGGAAGGACGGAATGACAAGCTCGCCGGTCTGCGTATCCAGTGTAAGCGCAAGCCGTTTAAAAATCTGCAGCATTTCCTCCTCGGAAACCTCCGTTCCGAGCAGACTGTTGATGCGGTCCGGGTCAAATTTAATGCGGTTATCTTCCTTCAGCGGCGTGTGTACATCCACGGTGCCGGCTACAACCTCCCCGCAGCCGAGCTCCTGGATGAGCGCGCAGGCACGGTCAATGGCAGCCTGTGCATTGTATGGGTCGAGCCCCTTTTCAAAAATACCGGATGCCTCGGTGCGAAGTCCCAGACGCTTTGCCGATTTGCGGATGTTTGCACCGTGGAACGTTGCCGCCTCAAATAAAACCGTCTTTACATCGTCTGTGATCTTGGAATTTTCTCCTCCCATGATACCGGCAATACCGATTGCCTTTTCGGCATCACAGATCATCAGCATATCCGAATCGAGCGTGCGCTCCTGTCCATCCAATGTCTGGAACGTGTCACCATCCTGTGCACGGCGCACGATGATCTGCTTTCCCTCCACCAGATCGAGATCATAGGCATGCATCGGCTGTCCGTACTCTTCCATCACATAGTTCGTGATATCGACAAGATTGTTGATCGGGCGGATTCCGCTTGCCGCAAGACGGCGCTGCATCCACTCAGGAGAAGGCGCAAGCTTAATATTCGTGCACACTCTCGCACAATATCTCGGGCAAAGCTCCTGATCCTCCACGGAAACAGAGATGAAATCCTCCACCCTCTGCTCGTTTTCCTTCACCTCCACCTTCGGCGGCTCAAACGGCACCTTGAACGTGGCAGCTGCCTCTCTCGCAATGCCGAGCACGCTGTAGCAGTCCACACGGTTTGAGGTAATCTCATATTCAAAGACCGTGTCGCGGAGTCCTAACTGCTCCACCGCATCCGCACCTACCGGTGTATCCTCCGGAAAAATATAGATGCCGTTCTCCGGTGCCTCCGGATACATGTCGCGGCTCGAGCCAAGCTCCTCGATCGAGCACATCATGCCGTACGATGCAACTCCCCGAAGCTTCCCGTTCTTGATTGTGATTCCATCCTCCGGAAGCGGTCCGCCGTCATGTCCGCCTGCGACATTTCCGCCGTCCAGAACGACCGGAACCTTGTCGCCCTCCTTGACATTCGGCGCACCGGTCACGATCTGCAGCGTATGGCTGCCATCCTCATTCGTCACGGCTTCCCCCAGATCAAGCTGACAGACGATCAGCTTGTCTGCATCCGGATGCTTTTCGATCTTCAGAATCTGTCCGACATATATTTTGGACAGATTTTTATCCAAGCGTTCAAACGTCTCGACCTTTGTACCTGTAAGTGTCATTGCATCTGCATATTCCTGATCGGTACAGGAAAGTTCAGGAACATATGCTTTAATCCATGATAATGCTGTATTCATCTCAAAAATCCTCTCTGTC
>JAFUZE010000194.1 GCA_017476765.1 Lachnospiraceae bacterium | reverse complement strand
CTATCTTGATACGGAAGGATTGCCGGAGCCGGATCTGCTCATTCGGACGAGCGGAGAGCAGCGGATTTCCAACTTTTTGACATGGCAGCTCGCCTATACGGAGTTTTATTTTACCGATGTGCCGTGGCCCGATTTTGGCAAGGAGGAGCTCCTTAAGGCTGTGGAAGCATATAACCAAAGAGACCGCCGTTTCGGGCTGGTGAAGGAGGAATAACATGTTTGCAAAACGATTGATCAGCGGAATCTGTCTGCTGGCAGTGCTGGCTGTATGCCTTTTGTGCGGAGGGAATGTACTGTTGGCGTTCAGTGTTTTTATATCTGTGGTTGGTTTTTATGAGATGATGAAGGCGACAGGCACGCTGCGGACTGCAAAGACTGCGAAGGCGGATGATGCGGGAGATGGAGCGAACGGAACGGAAAGAAGCAGATACAGCGGATTATATGCTGTCGGAATCATCGGCATTATATGCTACTACACGCTGCTTTCCCTGTCGGCATATTATCGTGTGATTGCCTCGGATGCAAAGTTGGAGCTGTCGATGCTGTGTGTGACAGGCGTCGTCTTAGCGATTTTGATTGTATATGTGCTGACCTTCCCGAAGTACAGAGCACCGGAGATCATGGCAACGATTTTTTCGTTTCTGTATGCACCGGTCATGCTGTCCTACATTTATCAGACGAGATGTCTGGAAAACGGCATTTATATTGTATGGCTCATTTTTATCAGCTCATGGATGTGCGACACCTCGGCATATGCGGTCGGCATGCTGATCGGAAAGCATAAGATGGCACCGAAGCTCAGCCCGAAAAAGTCTGTTGAGGGAGGAATCGGAGGTATCGTCGGTGCAGCGCTTTTGGGTTGTCTGTATGGATGGATTTTGCAGAATATGGGAATCATGGAAGTGAGGAGCTTCTGGGTCTATCCGCTGATTGCCGGCGTGGGCGGGGCTATCTCGCAGCTCGGAGATCTGGCAGCGTCTGCGGTAAAGCGCAACTATGACATCAAGGATTACGGAAATCTGATTCCGGGACATGGCGGCATTTTAGACCGTTTTGACAGTGTTATTTTCACGGCGCCGATGATTTACTACCTGGCGGTCATTTTATTGTAGCAAGTCGCACCGGATATTTTTCTTTGATTGGTAAGCGAGGTATCGTATGAGGAACGAAGATAAGAAAGAAAAGATGAAGGAAAACGAGAAGAGAGACAGTGAGAAAAACCGGAAGGAATGCGAACGGAAATATGAGCGGAAAAAGCTGACGATTCTCGGTTCGACAGGCTCGATCGGGACGCAGACGCTTGAAATTGTGGAGGCTTATCCGGACCGCCTTGAGGTGACCGCACTTGCGGCTTCGAACAGCGTTGACCGGATGGAGGCGCAGATACGCCGCTTTCATCCCAAATATGCGGTTATGTGGAACGAGGAGAGTGCAAACAGTCTGAAAGGGAAAGTGGCTGATCTGGATACAAGGGTGTTGTCCGGCATGGACGGTCTGATCGAAATCAGTACACTTGAGGAGATCGATATCGTTGTCACGGCGATTGTCGGAATGATCGGCATCCGTCCGACAATCGCTGCGATTGAGGCGAAAAAGGATATTGCGCTTGCCAACAAGGAGACACTTGTGACGGCAGGGCACATTATCATGCCGCTCGTCCAAAAGATGGGCGTATCCCTGCTTCCGGTAGACAGTGAGCACAGTGCGATCTTTCAGTCCCTGCAGGGAAGCAAGTGGGGGCAGATGAAAACGATTCTCTTAACGGCATCGGGCGGTCCGTTCCGGGGAAAGAAAAAAAGCGAGCTTGGGCATGTTACGGTGGAGGATGCACTCAGGCACCCGAACTGGTCGATGGGGCGCAAGATTACGATTGACTCGGCAACAATGGTCAACAAAGGACTTGAGGTGATGGAGGCGGGATGGCTTTTTCATGCCGCTCCCGACCAAATCAAAGTAGTAGTACATCCTCAGAGCATCATACATTCTATGGTAGAGTATGCGGACGGTGCGGTAATTGCACAGCTTGGGCTGCCGGATATGAAGCTTCCGATTCAGTATGCATTATTCTACCCTGACCGTCTGCCGATGAAGCAGGAAAGTCTTGATTTTTATAAGCTTGGTCAGCTGACGTTCGAGGAGCCGGATTTGGAGACATTTACAGGGCTTCGCCTTGCCTATCAGGCGTTCTGCGAGGGCGGGAGCGTTCCGACCGTATACAATGCGGCGAACGAAAAGGCAGTTTCTCTGTTTTTAGATCGGAAAATTGCGTTCTTGGAAATACCAAAGATCATCGGTCTTGCGATGGAAAAACACCGCAAGATTGTAAATCCGACAGTTGAGGAGATTTTGGAGACGGAAGCAGAGTGCTATGAATTGATTGAGAGCAGGTGGTAATATGGGAATTATACTCTTTTTTGTTATTTTTTGTGTGGTGGTAATTGTACATGAATTCGGGCATATGATCATTGCGAAGGCAAACGGAATCGGTGTCGTTGAGTTTACGGTCGGAATGGGTCCGACGCTCTTTCATTACAAGAAGGGAGAGACAAAAAATTCCGTTCGTCTGTTTCCGATCGGCGGTGCCTGTATCTTTGAGGGAGAGGACGGACTCTCGAGCGGGGTGGCGGATGCAGACAGACCGGTGTCCGAGCAGGTGATGGACAGAGTCGAGACGCTGCATGAAAATAAGAGGGATGCGGAGCAAAGTAAGAAAGCCGGGGAGAGCTATGTCCGAAATACGGAGCTCGGCAAAAAGGGAATCGCTTTTCCGGATGCAAAGGTATCGGCGCGCATTGCCACGGTTTTGGCAGGTCCGGTCTTTAACTTCCTTCTCGCATTTCTCTTCTCGCTGATCATTGTGGGAAGCTACGGAAGTGATCTGCCGGTTGTGGAAAAGGTCATTGACGGCGGCGCAGCACAGCAGGCAGGAATGCAGGACGGCGATACGATCATCTCGATGAACGGCAAAAAAATTCATCTTTATCGGGAAGTCAGCTTTGCATCGCTTTTAAATAAGGGAGAGGATATCACCGTAGTATATGAACGTGACGGACAGCAGTATGCGACCGTTATCAGCCCGATTTATGATGAGAATGCAGGGCGCTATTATATGGGATTTTACGGCAGCAATGTCTACAAAAAGCAAGGCGTATGGGGAACAGTCAAGTACAGTGCTTACGAAGTCAAGTATTGGATAGATACGACGCTCAAGAGTCTGGAGATGCTTGTGAGAGGGCAGGTGAGCCGCAATGACGTGTCCGGACCGGTTGGCATGGCACAGCAGGTGAACACGATTTACACGGAGTCAAAGCCGGACGGCATTTTCTATGTGTGGCTGAATATGCTGAATTTTGCAATTTTGCTGAGCGCCAATCTGGGTGTTTTGAATCTGCTGCCGCTTCCGGCACTCGACGGAGGAAGGCTTGTATTTCTGATCATCGAGGCAATCCGCAGAAAGCCGGTGCCGGCGGAGAAGGAGGGCATGGTGCATTTTGCGGGCTTTGTGCTCCTGATGCTTCTGATGGTCGTTGTTTTCTTTAACGATATATCGCGGCTGTTCTCGTGATAAAGAGGGAAAACGTAAAATGAAAGTGTTCATTACTTGCGAGAGAGGAAGAGTAACATGTACAGAGATCATACAAAGGTTGTGCACATTGGAGATCGTGTCATCGGAGGAGGCAATCCGATCCTGATTCAGTCGATGACCAATACACCGACGGAGGATGTGGCGGCATGCGTGGCGCAGATTCACCGTCTTGAGGAGGCAGGCTGTGACATTATCCGAGTCACCGTGCCGACGAAGGAGGCTGCCCGGGCAGTCGGGGAGATCAAAAAGCAGATTCATATTCCGCTCGTTGCGGACATTCATTTTGATTACCGCATGGCGATTGCCGCAATGGAGAACGGGGCAGATAAGATTCGCATCAATCCGGGGAATATCGGAGGACGGGAAAAGCTGGAGGCGGTTGTCGCTGTGGCAAAGGAGCGTGGAATACCAATCCGCGTCGGGGTCAACAGCGGCTCTCTGGAAAAAGCGCTCGTGGAAAAATACGGCGGCGTGACGGCGGAGGGCATTGTCGAGAGCGCACTGGACAAGGTACATATGATTGAGGAGGCGGGCTATGACAATCTCGTCATCAGCATCAAATCGAGCAATGTGTTAATGTGCGTGAAAGCGCATGAACTGCTCGCAGAAAAGGCGAAGTATCCGCTGCATGTCGGCATTACGGAGTCGGGAACGCTGATCAGCGGCAATGTTAAATCCGGTGTCGGTCTGGGCATTATCCTGCATGAAGGAATCGGAGATACCATCCGCGTATCACTGACCGGTGATCCGGTGGAGGAAATCAAGTCGGCGAAGCTGATTTTGCGTTCATTGGGGCTTCGTCAGGGCGGCATTGAGGTCGTATCCTGCCCGACCTGCGGAAGAACGAAGATCGACCTGATCTCTCTTGCCAATCAGGTCGAAACGATGACGGCGGGCATCGATAAGCCGCTCAAGGTTGCGGTGATGGGATGCGTGGTCAACGGACCGGGCGAGGCGAAGGAGGCAGACCTCGGAATTGCAGGGGGAGTCGGCGAAGGTCTTTTGATCAAAAAAGGAGAGATAGTGCGCAAGCTTCCTGAGAGCGAACTGCTCGGTGCACTGAAGGAAGAAATTCTGAACTGGGAAGCGTAAAGTGTGTGTTGAAGCTGGGAGTAAGAATATGCAGAAGAGTTTTATGGAGGTATTTCCCGGATTAAAGCTGGATGTGAATCTGAAGGCTTTGTTTGAGCAGGTTGATGTGCTCCGGGTTGCATCGACCAAAAACAGGGATGTGCTTCGTATTTATATTTACAGTGAACATTTGATTGAAAAGCGGGATGTACGGGAAGTGGAAAAGCAGTTAAAGCGCCAGCTTTTTTCCCAGCTGAACCTGATCGTGAAGATTATCGAGAAATTCAAGCTCTCCTCCCAGTACACACCGCTTGTCCTTTTTGAGAACTACAAGGAGAGCATGCTGCTGGAGCTGCACGATTACAGCCCGGTTTTGTATATGATGCTCAAAAAGGCGAGGTTTGAGCAGGACGGCGAGGTGCTGCATATCTGCTTGGAGGACAGCGCCGTGTCCCGGATGAAGGAGCATGAATTTCTGCTGATTATGGACAAGGTGTTCAACGAGCGGTGCGGCACGTCGGCAAGATTTTCCATCGATTATTATGAGCCTGAGGAGAAGGAAAAGGAGGACGAAATCGTCATTCGCAGGCAGGTGCAGGAGATTGTGAACCACGCAGCACTTCATCGGGAGAAAGTCGGAGGGGAAGGAGCAAACGACGGCGATGCTTTGGCAGAATCGTATTTTGCAGGTCAGACCGGTGATGCAGTCCCGGGTGCTGCCGGTTTCTCGCTGCCGTCCGAAGATTTCGGAGCGGTCTCTCCGGTGATCGGTGAAACGGTGTCTGCTGCCGGCTTAAACGGAACTGCGGCATCGTCCGGAGCGGCTTCGGGAAAACCGGGTAAGGGCAAGGATGCGGCAAAGAAGGTGACCGGCAAAAAGGAAGCTTCGGGCATGACGGGCGATGGCGGAAAATTCGGGGCGAAGGGGGACCGGAGAAGCTTTTCGCGGGGGCGAATGCCTGCCAAATCCGACAATCCGGATGTCCTTTACGGAAGGGATATCGAGGAGGAGCCGATGGCAATCGAGAATATTGTCGGCGAGATCGGCGAGGTCGTCATAAGAGGTCAGGTTCTCGATGTGGAGTCGAGGGATATCGAGAAGATCGGCAAGTCGATCGTGACCTTCCATGTGACGGATTTTACGGATACGATCACGCTCAAGATCTTTTATCCGCTCGAGGAAGTAAAGGAGTTTTTGGGGCAGCTAAAGAGCGGCATGTACGTCAAGTGCAAGGGCATTGCGGCGGTCGATAAGTACGACCACGATCTGGTCATCAGCTCGCTCATCGGCATTAAGAAAATCAAGGATTTTACCGAGGCGCGCATGGATTATGCCCCGAAAAAGAGGGTTGAGCTTCATTGCCATACGAAGATGAGTGATATGGACGGCGTTTCGGATGCGAAGGCAATCGTGAAGCGTGCGTATAAGTGGGGACATCCGGCAATTGCCATCACCGACCACGGCGTGGCGCAGGCGTTCCCGGAGGCGTTCCACACATGGCAGGATCTGTGGAAGGCGGAGAAGGCAAAGCGCAAGGAGGCGGGGGAGGAAAACCCGGACAGGCAGGACTTTTTTAAGATCATTTACGGTGTGGAAGGGTATCTCGTCGATGACTTAAAGGAGGTCGTTGTCGGTGCTGCGGATGAGGATTTTAACTCGGATTTTGTCGTGTTCGACTTGGAGACGACCGGTTTTTCACCGGTGAAGAACCGGATTATCGAGATCGGAGCGGTCAAAATACGGGGCGGAAAAATTGCGGAGAAATTCTCGACGTTTGTAAATCCGAAAGAGCCGATTCCGTTCCGCATCACACAGCTGACCTCCATCACGGATGAGCAGGTGGCGGATGCGCCTCCAATCGAGGAGATTCTTCCGCAGTTTCTGGAATGTTGCGAGGGGTGTGTTTTGGTGGCGCACAATGCAAGCTTTGATATGAGCTTCATTATGGAGAATTGTAAAAGGCTTGGCTATGAGCGGAAATTTACCTACGTCGATACGGTCGGAATCGCGAGGGCGCTTTTGCCGAATCAGGCAAAGCATACGCTCGATGCAGTTGCAAAAACGCTCCATGTCTCCCTTGAAAATCATCACCGTGCGGTGGATGATGCCGGTGCGACCGCCGAAATCTTTGAAAAGTTTATTCCGATGCTGCTCGATGAGGGAATCAGCAAAATCGGGGAAATCAATGCTCTGACAGCTTCCTCGGAGGATGCCATCCGCAAGATGCCGTCCTACCATGTGATTATCCTGGCAAAGAACGACATCGGAAGAGTCAATATGTACCGTCTGATCAGTGAGTCGCATTTAACATATTTTCACAAAAGACCGAAGATGCCGAAGAGTCTCATCATGAAGTACCGGGAGGGGCTGATCATCGGAAGCGCCTGTGAGGCGGGAGAGCTGTACCGGGCGATTCTGGATGAAAAGCCGGAGGCGGAAATTGCGAAAATTGTGAATTTCTACGATTATCTGGAGATTCAGCCGCTCGGCAACAACGAGTTTATGATCGAGTCGGAGAAAATCCGGGTACAGTCGATGGAAGATTTGATGGAGATCAACCGCTATATATGTAAGCTGGGCGAGCAGTTTCACAAGCCCGTGTGCGCGACCTGCGACGTGCACTTTTTGGACAAGGAGGATGAGATTTACCGCAGAATCATCATGGCGGGCAAGGGCTTTGGCGATGCGGACAATCAGGCTCCGCTCTATTTGAGGACGACGGAGGAGATGCTCGAGGAGTTTGCCTATCTGGGCAGTGACAAGGCGAAGGAGGTCGTCATCACGAACACGAATCTCATTGCGGACAGCATCGAGTCGATCGATCCGGTCAGACCGGATAAATGTCCTCCGGTCATCGAAAACTCCGATCAGACCTTGACGGATATCTGTTATAACAGAGCGCACGAAATCTACGGAGAGACGCTTCCGAAAATCGTCGAGGAACGGCTGGAAAAAGAACTACACTCGATTATCACGAACGGTTTTGCCGTGATGTACATTATTGCACAAAAGCTTGTGTGGAAGTCGGTGGAGGACGGCTATCTCGTCGGTTCCCGTGGTTCGGTCGGCTCCTCCTTTGTCGCAACGATGGCGGGAATCACCGAGGTCAATCCGCTCAGTCCGCATTATTACTGCTCGGAGTGTCATTATTATGATTTTGATTCGGACGAGGTTCGCGCCTATGCGGGAAGGGCCGGCTGCGATATGCCGGATAAGAAGTGCCCGAAGTGCGGGGCGGCTTTAAAGAAGGAAGGCTTTGACATTCCATTTGAGACGTTCCTCGGCTTTAAGGGGGACAAGGAGCCGGATATTGACCTCAATTTCTCTGGTGAGTATCAGAGTAAGGCACACAAGTATACGGAGGTCATCTTCGGCGCCGGACAGACGTTTCGTGCGGGTACGATCGGCACGCTGGCGGATAAGACGGCATTTGGTTATGTCAAAAATTATTTTGAGGAGCACGGGGTTCAGAAGCGGACATGCGAGATCAACCGGATCGTCGGCGGATGTACCGGAGTGCGGCGCTCGACCGGGCAGCATCCGGGCGGAATTATCGTGCTGCCGATCGGTGAGGATATCAACTCCTTTACCCCGATTCAGCATCCGGCAAACGATATGACGACGGATATCGTCACCACACATTTTGACTATCATTCGATTGACCATAACCTGTTAAAGCTCGATATACTCGGGCACGATGATCCGACGATGATTCGAATGCTGGAGGATATCACAGGCATTCATGCGGTCGAGATTCCGCTCGATGATCAGGGCGTGATGAGCTTGTTCAAAAACACGGAGGCACTTGGCATAGCACCGGAGCAGATCGGCGGCTGTAAGCTGGGATGCCTCGGCATCCCGGAGTTTGGTACAGATTTCGCAATGCAGATGCTCATTGACACCAAGCCGACGGCGTTCTCGGATTTGGTGCGTATCGCCGGTCTTTCCCACGGGACAGACGTGTGGCTCGGAAATGCGCAGACGCTCATCGAGGAGGGCAAGGCGACGATCTCTACGGCAATCTGTACCCGTGATGATATTATGACGTATCTGATCGGCAAGGGGGTCGAGAGCTCCCTAGCCTTTACGATCATGGAGAGTGTGCGTAAGGGAAAGGGCTTAAAGGATGAATGGATAGACGCAATGAAGGCGGCTGATGTGCCGGATTGGTATATCTGGTCGTGCAAGAAAATCAAGTACATGTTCCCGAAGGCGCATGCGGCGGCATATGTCATGATGGCATGGCGCATCGCTTACTGCAAGATCAATTATCCGCTCGCCTACTATGCGGCGTATTTCAGCATACGAGCGACGGCGTTTTCCTATGAGATCATGTGCCAGGGGCAGGCGCATCTGGAGGCGGTCATGGCGGACTATAAGAGGCGGAAGGATACGCTGTCGAACAAGGAGCAGGATACGCTCAAGGATATGCGTATCGTGCAGGAAATTTATGCCAGAGGATTCGAGTTTTTGAAGATTGATTTGTTCCGGTCTCATTCGAGACTGTTTCAGGTCGTTGACGGCAAGCTGCTTCCTTCGTTCACAAGCATTGACGGTGTGGGTGAAACAGCGGCGGAGGGCATTATGGAGGCAGGAAAGGGCGGACCGTATTTGTCAAAGGATGATTTCCGGGAACGGACGAAGGCATCCAAGACGGTCGTCGATCTGATGGCTTCGCTCGATCTGCTCGACGGTCTGCCGGAGTCGAACCAGATCAGTCTGTTTGACTTTGTGTAATGATTTTATAAAAATATTTGTTTGTTAGGAGATAGGATTATGAGAAAGAGATGTTTGGCGGCAGGTATCAGTTTGATTTTGCTGTTTGGCATGGTGGCAGGCTGCAGGAAGGCTGACGAGGCTGTGACGGCTGAAAAGGAAGCGGATGTGCAGGAGGCTTCCGGTGAAGAGCAGGATTTGGATGTGACCGTCGATTTTACGACACCTTCCGAGGCAGAGGAGCGCAGGCAGGAGACGGAGGAAGCGGATTTGACACAGCCGGATGAGCAGCAGACGCAGGAGAGCGCCGGAAATCAAACCGAAGAGAATGCTGCGGAGAATCAGGCGGGAGAGGAAAAAGGTACCGAGGGACAGCCGGCGGAGGCAGAAGAGTCCGAGACGCAGGAGGAAGCTCCATCAGAAAATGCAGATCAGCCGGATGCCGCGGCAGAGGCTGAGGAGCTTGACGGAACACAGCCGCTTTCCGGCGGAACGGGCAAGCTTGTAGTCATCGATGCGGGGCATCAGGCAAAGGGAAACAACGAGCAGGAGCCTATCGGTCCGGGAGCTTCCACGATGAGGCAAAGGTGACCGGCGGAACGAGCGGCAAGACTTCCGGGCTTACGGAATATCAGCTCAATCTTGATGTGAGCCTCAAGCTGCAAAAGGAGCTGGAGGCGCGAGGCTATCAGGTTATCATGGTGAGAACGACCAACGATGTAAATATCAGCAACAGTGAGCGGGCAGCAGTTGCCAACAATGCCGGAGCGGATGCGTTTATCCGCATTCACGCCAACGGCTCGGATGACACATCGGTGAATGGCGCAATGACGATCTGCCAGACCGCATCCAATCCGTATAATGCATCGTTATACAGCAAGAGCAAAGCGCTCTCTGTGAATGTGCTGGACTGCCTCGTGGCTGCCACAGGATGTAAGAAGCAGTATGTCTGGGAGACAGACACGATGAGCGGCATCAACTGGTGTCAGGTGCCGGTGACGATCGTCGAGATGGGCTACATGACGAATCCCACGGAGGATGCCAATATGGCAACAGAAGATTACCAGAACAAGCTTGCAAAGGGAATCGCAGACGGCATAGACGCTTATTTCAGGCAAGGGGAATAAGCGTCTTTGGGGCGTATCAGGCAGGTACGCCTCAAAATAAAAAAAATTTCATTTAGGGGTTGCATTTTGGAAAATTATGTTGTACAATAAACAAGTCGTTTGAAATGGCTCGTTGGTCAAGCGGTTAAGACGCCGCCCTCTCACGGCGGAAACAGGGGTTCGATTCCCCTACGAGCTGTTTTCTATTGGATAGAATAGCCCAACCCTGAAATGGCTGGAAATACTGTAAATCAGTATTTACGGCTTTTTTATTGTCCTTAAGGAGGAAGCATATGAGATTATATTTGGTCAGACACGGTGAGACAGACAGCAATAAGCGGCGGCTTTTGCAGGGACATACCGACAGTGAGCTGAATGAATACGGCAGGGAACTGGCGAGAAGAACGAGGGACGGACTGAAGGACGTGCCGTTTGCCGCTGTCTACACAAGTCCTTTAAAGCGTGCAAAGGAAACCGCCAGAATTATTATGGACAAGCGCGATATTCCGTTTTATGAGGATTCCAGGATTCAGGAAATGGGATTTGGGATATATGAGGGGCTGTGCGTGGAAAAGGAGCATTACAACGTGCCGGATCCTGCATTTCTCAATTTCTTTTATCGTCCCTCCGAGTATAAGGTTCCGGAGGGCGGAGAATCGTTTCAGGACGTCATG
>JAFUZE010000193.1 GCA_017476765.1 Lachnospiraceae bacterium | reverse complement strand
TGTCACAGGGGGCAGTGCCGAGATCAGTGAGGCGACCAATCCCATTACCGGTTTTACGATGCCGGATGAGGATGTGCAGCTTCAGGCGGTTTTTGCCCAAAAGACTGTTGCTCTGAGCGTGGCTGATCCGAACTTTGAGGCGGTGCAGATTGACTATGCACAGCCGGAGGCAGCGGCGCTCCGCATTACCAATACGGGAAACATCGATGCGACGGTTACGAAGGTTGAGGCGGACGGTGCGGACTTTGTCATCGCACAGGTCAGCGATACGGAATTGACAGGGGGAAGTACGGTAAAAGCAGACGGCGGTATCAACACGAGCTGGACGATCCGGCCAAAAGCCGGACTGGCGGTCGGAGATCATACGACAACAGTCACAGTCACCTACCATGCCTTTGGGGAGACAAATGTCAGCGAGGATGCGCTGCAAAAGGCGACTGTTTCGGTCGTCTTTACGGTGACGGAAAAGGCTCCGCCGATTCTGCAGTCGATCATTACGCCGCCGGATTTAAAGGTCGCAAACGGAACTGCGTGGGATGCGATTACGCTGCCGACGACGGTGGGCATCAATGCGACGAAGGAGACATCCACGGCAGATGTTAAATGGAATGCAGGCGATATTGCAGCGGCGAAAAACAGCTATAACCAAAATGAGGTGGAGAACGATCAGACCTTTGAGATAAGCGGTACCATCACCGTGCCGGACGGAATCGTGAACACCAATAATATTCCTTTAAGTGTGACGATCAAGGTCATTGTTTTGGGAAAACAGCGCGCCGAAGCGCCGGAAGCATCTCTGGCACAGTCATCGACCGCCTATACGGAGGCACAGTCGCTTAGCATCAGCAGTGATACGGAGAATGCGCCGATTTACTATACAATCAAGACAAGCACAGGCACGGATGCGGCATCGATGCCGGATGATCCGGTTGCCGGAAGCGGCGATACGAAGCTCTACAGTGAACCGCTCACGATTACCGGTGTGGAAGGTCAGCGTGTTTATGTCATCATCAAAGCGATTGCCCAATCACCGGATGCGTCGGTTTACCGTGACAGTGAGATTCAGACCTTTATTTACCGGTTTGAGATTCCGCAGAAGTATACGATTACGGTAGCTGCGGAGGGAAGCGGCGGCACGGCAACCGCAAAAATCGGAGACGGAGAGCCGGCGGCTCTGGTCAGAGCACTGCCCGGAACCGAGGTGACATTGACGGCAGCGGCGGCAACCGGATACAGCTTTGAAAGCTGGTTGGCATCCGGCTCGGACGGCGAGAGCAGCCCGATCATTACGGAGAGCAACAAGACAAATGCGACAGTCAGAGTCCGGATACCGAGAGATGATGTGAGCGTCAAGGCGACCTTTAAAAAGCTGGTAGTCGAGCTGGATGTGAAGGCACCGGTTTTTGCCGAGCAGATGGTGGGCTACAGCCAGCAGCCGGCGGCATCCGTCATCACAATCACGAACAACGGAAATACGGATGCGGAGCTCACCGGTGTTACGGTAAGCGATGCGGTGTATACGGCGGAGAACGGTGCGACGGAGACGGTTCCGGTGTTTACAATCGGCGGAAGCGGGCAGTGGGTATCCCGGAAGGGCGGCTCTATCACCTCCTGGACGATCCAGCCGAAGACCGGTCTGGCGGTCGGAACGTACCGTGCAGTCATCACCGTAACCTACAAGGATATCGATGATCCTGCCAAGACGCAGACAAAGACCGGCGATGTAATCTTTTCCGTTGTGAAGCCAAAGCTTTTGACAATCGGGACACCGGAGGCAGTCACCGATCTGCCATATGGCACGGCTCTGGCGGACATCACCCTGCCGGAGCAGGTGGCGGTCACGACAGAGGATGCTTCTGTGACGACAGCACCGGTTACATGGAACCTTACCGATCTGGACGGCACCTACACACAGTACGGACTGGAGGAGCAGACCTTTAAAATCAACGGAACGATCGAGCTTCCGGATACGATCGATACGACCGGAAAATCGCTGAAGGTGCAGATCGGGGTGACCGTGGACGGAGCGCCGAAGGCGGAAGCACCGACAGCATCTCTTGCGTCGGGTACTTCCTACACGGAAAACCAGAAGGTAACGCTGACGAGTGCCACGCAGGATGCGGATATCTATTATACGATAACGACCGACGGGACTGTGCCGCCAAATCCTGCAAAGAATGATACAACGGGCAAGAGCAAAAAGTACGACGGCTTTGCAGCGCTGGAGGGAACACCGGGAGTTCCGGTGACGGTCACGGTCAAAGCGATTGCGGTGAAGGAGCATATGCGAAGCAGCGATGTTTCGACGTTTGTGTATGTGATTGACCTTCCTCCGGTCTACACGGTCACGGTGCAAAGCGGTGAGGGCGGAACAGCGACGGCGGCAGCCGGAGAGGAAACGCCGGCCGGTGCGGCTACCGCAAGGGCAGGTGTCCGGGTGACACTAGAGGCAGTGCCGGACAGTAAGCATTTATTTAAAAAGTGGGAAGTGACAAGCGGAAGCGGTATCGTGATCGAGGATGAGACGAGCGCGCAGATCACTGTGGCGATGCCGGAAAGTGATGTGACGATCCGGGCGGTCTTTGAGCCAAAGACGATCGTGCCTGCTATGGATGTGCCGTCCTTCGGATGGGTGCAGGGAGCGTATGAGCAGCCGGAGGCAGGTGTGATTACGATTCGAAATACCGGTAATACGAATGCTCTTGTGAAGGTATCCATAGACAGCAGTGCTTTTGTTTTAGGAAAGGATGCGGCGGCAGGCGGCAGTGCGCTGCCGTCCGATCAGGACACGGTACCGGCGGGCGGAGCCAATGCGTCGTGGAGTCTGCGGCCGAAAGCGGGCCTTGCAGCGGACGAATATAAGACGACGGTCACAGTAACCTACACGGATATCGAGGGCGCAGAGCAGACGCTCACAAAGGATGTCCTGTTTACCGTATACGATGCTTCGGTATCTATTTTGCTCGGGATTACCGCACCTTCGGATTTGACTGATTTTGAAAACGGAACAGAGCTTGCGGATGTCAAGGCAGCGATTCCGGCGACCGTAAGCATCAATGCAACCGGAGAAGAGAACAGCGCAGATGTTTCGTGGGATTTGGCGGAGCTTGAGGCAAATTATCATGTGGACACGTTGACGGAGCAGAGCTTTGTCATAAGAGGAACCGCAGCGCTTCCGACCGGAATGATCAATCCGGATAACCATTCGCTAAATGTAGAGCTCCGGCTGGCGGTCAAGGCAGCGCCGCAGGCGGAGGCACCGTTTGCCACACTTCAGGCAGACCGGATTTATACGGAAAATCAGACGGTGTCCATATCGAGCAATACGCCGGATGCGGAAATTTATTACACGATGACGACGGATGGCTCAGAGCCGGAAACGCCGCTAAAGGACGGCGCAGACAGCGTCCGGTATCAGGGCTTGATTCCTGTGAACGGTATTCACGGACAGTCCGTGAAGACAATCATCAAGGCAGTTGCCGTCCCGCCGCAGGGAGTAAGAATGCGGGACAGCGACGTTGTGACGTTTGTTTATACGATCAGTCTGCCACCGCTCTATGAGATGACGATTACAAAGGACGGAAGCGGAACGATCGAAGCAGAGGCACCGGATGCGGAGGAAATGAGGAAAAATGCAGACAGCTCCTTTACGGTGAAAGCGATTGCGGGAACTGCCGTGACGCTTCGGGCAGAGCCTGCCAGACTGTATCTGTTTAAGGGCTGGAGCATGTCGGGGGCGGCAGAGGGTACGATCGCGGATGCGGTCAGCACGAATACGACGGCGCTTATGCCTGAGGGCAATGTGACGGTTAAGGCAGTCTTTGAAAAGCAGAGGATTGCACTGGATGTGAAGCCGCCGGCGTTTGCAGGCGTGCAGGAGGAATACGCGCAGCCGGACGCAAAAACCATCACGATCACGAACAATGGAAATGTCGATGCGTATATTTCCGAGATCAGTCTGGACGGTGCGGATTTTGTCATGGCAAAAATCGGTGCGCAGGAAGTGCCAAATACGGTATCTGAAAACGGAGGCGTGAATCTGCCGGCGGATACAACGGTTTTAAAGGTTCAAAAGACGATTGCGGCAGGCGGAAGCCTTGCGCTTTGGACCTTGCAGCCGAAGGCAGGACTGGGCATCGGAGAACATAAGGCGACGGTGACGGTGACCTATACAGATGTGGATGGTGAGAGCAGGACACAGACGGCGCAGGCATTGTTTTCGGTGAGTGACAAGACCTTTACAATTACGTTTGATGCGAACGGCGGAAGCGGAAGCATGAAAGCTTTGACGGTGAAAAAGGGCGAGCGTGTGACGCTTCCTGCAAACGGCTTTACCGCACCTTCCGGAAAAGCCTTCCGGGAATGGGCAATCGGCTCTGCAGGCGGAACCGCCGTAAAGGCAGGAGATACCTACACGTTTACGGAAAATACGACCTTATATGCAGTGTGGGAGGATTCCTACACGGCGACAAAGAAGGAGCAGGCGTCAAATGCGCTCAAGCTGAACGCAGGGCTGAAGGCAAGCACAAAGGGTTCGAAGATTTCCGTTTCATGGGGCAAGGTCAAGACGGCGGACGGTTATCAGATTTATGCTGCCTACTGCGGTAAGAAATTCAATACAAAGACACCGGCAAAGACGGTCAGGAAGGGAAGTACCACATCCGTTTCCATCAGTAAAATAGGCGGAAAAAAATTAAATACGAAAAAACAATGTAAGCTCTATGTCGTTGCCTATAAGCTTGTAAACGGCAAGAAGGTGCCGATCGGACAATCGATCACCGCTTATGTCGCAGGCAGCGCAAACAAGACCTACACCAATGTCAAAAAGGTGACGGTCAAGAAGAGCAAGATTACCCTGAAGGTGAAAAAGACCTACAAGCTGCAGCCGAAGGCAACACTTGTGAATCCGTCCAAGAAGAAGCTGCCGGCTTCCTACGGCAAGGAGTTCCGCTACGCTTCGTCGGACAAGAGCGTTGCGACCGTGACAGCCGCAGGAAAAATCAAGGCGGTCGGAAAGGGCAAATGCACGATTTATGTCTATGCGCGAAACGGCTATGCCAAGAAGGTAACAGTAACCGTAAAATAGACGGCAATCAGAAAACTGCAGGAGCAAAAGTAGAGGAAAAATAACAAAAAAAAGCAGAACAAATAGTGAGCAAAAAATAAGTACAAACAGTAAGAAGAAACCGGCAGAAAAAACTGCCGGTTTTTCTTGACAAAGGGGATGGATATGATACAATGAATATAACATATGAACAAATGCTCATATGAAAATATAATAAGTAGTCATTCGAGGTTCGCGGGACGGGAGGATCATTGCTCCGGCATCCGAAGCATGAAACAATCCGTGTAATCAGTTTTGACCCTCGAATCACAGAATGGAAAAAAGAGAAAAGGAGAGCGTGAGATGAAGAAAACATACAAAATCGAGGTAGACTGTGCAAACTGCGCAAACAAAATGGAGGAAGCCGCAAAAAAGACAGCGGGAGTCAAGGATGCAACCGTCAACTTTATGACGCTGAAGATGATCGTGGAATTTGAGGACGGGCAGGAGCCGAAAGCGGTGATGCAGGAAGTGTTAAAGAACTGCAAAAAGGTGGAGGACGACTGCGAGATTTATTTTTAGTGTAGCCGGAGCTGCGTTTCTGCTACACCGGCACATCGAAAAGGATAGAAGCTATGAGTAAAAAGCAAAAAAAGGTTTTGGTGCGCATTATTGTCGCCGCAGTGCTGATGATCATTCTGGCGCTGCTACCTGTCACCGGATATGTGCGGTTTGGGCTGTTCCTGATTCCTTATCTGGTCATCGGGTATGATATTTTGCGCAAGGCGTTCAAAGGAATTTTGAACCGTCAGGTGTTTGACGAGAATTTTTTGATGGCAGTTGCGACGATCGGAGCCATTTTGCTCGGCGAGTATACAGAGGGCGTTGCCGTTATGTTATTTTATCAGATCGGCGAGCTGTTCCAGAGCTATGCGGTCGGAAAGAGCCGGAGAAACATCAGTGAGCTGATGGATATCCGTCCCGATTATGCGAATATTTTCCGTGATGGGAAATTGGAGCAGGTTGATCCGGATGAGGTGGAGATCGGCACGGTCATTGTTGTGCAGCCGGGAGAAAAGATTCCGATTGACGGCGTGGTCGCAGAGGGCTCTGCGTCCCTGAACACCAGTGCTCTCACAGGGGAGAGCCTGCCGAGGGAAGTGAAGGAGGGAGATGAGGTCGTCAGCGGCAGCATCAACATGACGGGTGTCCTGCACATTCGGACGACAAAGGAGTTTGGCGAATCTACGGTGTCCCGCATTCTGGAGCTTGTGGAAAACTCCAGCTCCAAAAAGTCCCGTTCGGAGAATTTTATTTCCAAATTTGCCAGAATTTATACTCCGGCAGTCTGTTACGGAGCGGTGGCACTTGCCGTTTTGCCGCCTCTTATCCGTATGCTGCTTCTGGGGAGCGCACCGCAGTGGGGAGACTGGGTATATCGGGCATTGACCTTCCTTGTCATCAGCTGTCCGTGCGCACTTGTGATCAGTATTCCGCTCAGCTTCTTTGCCGGTATCGGCGGGGCGAGCAGGGAAGGAATACTGGTCAAGGGCTCGAATTATCTGGAAACACTTTCACAGACAAAGTATGTCGTGTTTGATAAGACCGGGACGATGACACAGGGTGTCTTTGAAGTGAGCGGCATTCACCATAACACGATGGAAAACGAGAAGCTTTTGGAGTATGCGGCACTTGCCGAGAGCTATTCCTCCCACCCGATCAGCCGGAGCCTGCAGAGAGCCTATGGGAAGGAAATTGATAAGAGCCGCTTAAGCGACGTGCAGGAGATCAGCGGCAACGGCGTGACCGCAAAGGTGGACGGCACATTCGTCGCTGTCGGGAATGCGAGACTGATGGAAAGCCTGCAGATAGCGTTTAAGGAGTGCCATCATGTGGGAACGATCGTACATGTGGCAATCGAGGGGGCTTATGCCGGTCATATTCTGATCTCCGACATATTAAAGCCGCATGCCGCGCAGGCTGTGAAGGAGCTGAAAAAGGCGGGAGTGACGAAAACGGTTATGCTCACGGGAGATGCGAAGCGTGTGGCGGAACAGGTGGCGGGACAGCTTGGAATCAGCGAGGTGTTCAGTGAGCTGTTGCCTGCCGACAAGGTGAAAAAGGTAGAGGAGCTGCTGCAGCAGAAGGAGGCAAATCAGAAGCTCGCCTTTGTGGGTGACGGAATCAATGATGCGCCGGTGCTCTCGAGAGCGGATATCGGTATTGCGATGGGAGCGCTGGGCTCCGATGCGGCAATCGAGGCGGCGGATATCGTGCTGATGGACGATGATCCTGTAAGGCTTGCGAAGGCGATTAAGATTTCAAGAAAATGCCTACGCATTGTCTATGAAAATATTTACTTTGCGATCGGCATCAAAGTACTCTGCCTGATTTTAGGCGCACTCGGTATCGCAAACATGTGGCTTGCTATTTTTGCAGATGTCGGAGTGATGGTGCTGGCAGTTTTAAATGCAATTCGCGCACTACTGGTGAAAAACTTATAAAGATATGGTATAATCATGAATCGGAAAGGAAACCGAAGGTGGTCAGATGGAAAAGGATTTAGAACGATGCGATACGGTGGAGGTGCACGAGGAGCTTTTAAAAATCGTAAACGATACGATGCCGGAGGAGACAGAGCTTTACGATCTGGCAGAGCTGTTCAAGGTATTTGGCGATTCCACGAGAATCCGCATCCTGTTTGTGCTGTTTGAAGCGGAGGTGTGCGTGTGTGATCTGGCACAGGCGCTGCATATGACGCAGTCGGCGATCTCCCATCAGCTTCGGATTTTAAAGCAAAACAAACTGGTGAAAAGCAGAAGAGTCGGCAAATCGGTTTTTTATTCCCTTGCCGATCATCATGTGCGGACGATCATCGCACAGGGAAGGGAGCATATCGAGGAAGGCAGCTGACGGATAGAGGGCAAAACAATCGGACGATCTGTCTGTCCGTTTTATATGGAGCTTTACGTGAAAGCAGGAAGCCGGAGATCACTCCGGCTTTCCGTGTAAGAGGAAAAAATGCGAAAAACACAAAATCAAGCCAATGAAAAAAAGAAAAAACAACAAAGCAGCAGCAAGCTCATGATTCTCTGTTTTTGCCTGATCCTGCTCTCGTTTCTTGTAATTTTGAGCAGTGTTATTTATTACCGCAGGCAGATACTCCAAAGTACCCAGCTGATCGAGAACTATGAAAACGAGCATTTTGATAAGCATTATGTGATGATTACCAGTGATTCCAAATCGCTGTTCTGGCAGAATGTGTATCACGGTGCAAGGAGCAGGGCAGCGGAGTATAATGCGTATCTGGAGCTTCTGGGCACGAACCTCGATGTGGAGTATGATGAGACGGAGCTTTTGAAAATTGCGATTGAATCACAGGTAGACGGCATTGTCGTGGAGGCGAGCGATGACGAGCAGATGGTTGCGCTCATTGACAAGGCGACGGGCACGGGTATTCCGGTCGTGACGGTTTTAGATGACAGCCGGAACAGTACCCGGCAGAGCTTTGTCGGTATCAGCAGCTACAATGCGGGGCATGAGTACGGAAGTCAGATCTGCGAAATCTTAGAGAAGGATGCGGCGGAGAAGGACCGCTATCAGGTTATCGTTCTGATGGGTGAGGAAAACTACGATGCGAGCCAGAATCTTGTCTATTCCGGCATACAGGAATCGGTAGAGGAAGAATATAAGGGAAAGGCGTCCGTTGAGATCAAAACGTCCCTGATCAGTCAAAAATCCGCCTTTGCAGCGGAGGAGGTCGTGCGGGATATTTTCCTGTCCGAGGAGCAGTCGCCGGATATTGTCGTCTGTCTGGATGAGATGTATACGACCTGCGCCTATCAGGCGGCCATCGACTACAACAAGGTAGGGAAGATCAATATTCTCGGCTATTACCAGTCTGATGTGATTTTGGGCGGAATCGCAGGAAACGTCGTATATTCGACGCTCACCGTGGATGCCGGACGGATGGGTGAAAACTGTATTGATGCACTGTGGGAGTACAACAAAACAGGTTATGTCAGTGACTATATCGCAGTGGAAACGGTGCTGATCAACGCAGATAATATAGCGGACTATATAGGAGGTGAGGAACGTGAAACAGCCCCTTCGCAATCTGACGATACAAAATAAGCTGCTGGTCGTCGTCGTGTTCAGCATGATGGTCATTCTCCTTGTCAACATTTTCCTGTTTGCGAATGTGAACGATATTGTCAAACGGCTGGATGACATCTATGTCAGCAACGTCAACCTCAATGACCTTTCGGATGCGCTCGGCAGTGTACAGACCAGCATGACACAGTATTTGAACACGAAAACCTCCGATGCAATGGAGAGCTATTATAAGGATACAAAGACGTTCGGCACGCTTCTGGAGATGCTAAATGACCGTCCGACGAGCAATGAACCGAAGCTCATGGAAAAAAATATCCGCAGGATGTCTTACAGCTACTTAAGGCTGACGAATCAGGCGATCGAGGCAAAGCGGGGCAGAAATGTCGAAAAGTACAACCGTTACTACGAGGATGCGACAGAGCTGTACCACTACATTGCCAGCTATATATACAGCTTGAACAACAAACAGTTCAAGACGAATTCGGACAGCTACGAGGTGCTGTCATTTTCCCTTCGCTATCTGGAAATTGTCAGCTCCGCCGTGCTTGTGCTCGTCGCTCTGGGCAATACGTTTCTCATCATTCTTGTGACGAGAAATATTACCAATCCGCTTAAGGCTCTGGTCGAGGTGGCAAACGAGGTGGGAGAAGGCAACTTCAACATCGAGCTTCCCGATGTCAGTACGAATGATGAGGTCGGGGTCGTGTCAAAAGCATTTAATAAGATGGTCATCAGCATGCGCAGCTACATTGACCGAATCAAGCAGAACATGAAGACCGAGCGTGCGCTCAAGGAAAAGGAGCTGATGATGGAAAACCACTTAAAGGATGCGCAGCTGAAATATCTGCAGGCACAGATCAGTCCGCACTTTTTGTTCAATACGCTCAATGCCGGTGCGCAGCTTGCGATGATGGAGGAGGCGGACCGCACCTATGAGTACATTCAGAAGGCAGCTGAGCTGTTCCGCTATAACATGAAAAAGAACAACGAGATCGTGACACTGCGCGAGGAGATGGAGCTGGTGGACAACTATATCTATATTCTCAATGTGCGCTTTTCGGGAGAGATCCATTATGAAAAGTCGGTGGAAAGCGGTGTGGCTGACAAGCTGGACCGTATTATGCTGCCGGGCATGATCCTGCAGCCGATTGTGGAAAACAGTGTGAATCATGGGATTCGGGATATCTCGTGGAAGGGACTGATCACGCTGCATGTCTATGAGAAGGAGGAGCATATCTGTATTGAAATGAAGGATAACGGCATCGGTATCAGACCCGAAATCCTAAATAAAATTATGACAGGTACCTTGAAGGAGGAGGATCTGTCAAAAGCATCCAACGGCATCGGCCTTGATAATGTGACAAGCCGCCTGCGCCTGTTCTGTGACAGGGAGGATGTGTTTGAGATTTTCAGTGAAGGAGAGGGAAAAGGAACGACTGTTCGTATTTACCTGCCGGGTTATGGACGTTGTGACTAAAAATAACAGTAAAATAATGGTAATTTTGACGAGAATGTTCTCCCGGCATTGACATTTTTTTGTACAAAATTTAAAATAATGGTAGAAGTGTCGAAAACTTTTAGCTATGAAAACGTTAATTTTGTGAAAATTTACACAATCAGAGGTAGCGTATGAAACAGATGAAACTTTGGAAACGTTCCGAAAAACAAGATACGGAAGAGAAGAAGCCGGCAAAGAAGCTTGCATTCCCTGCATTCAAAAAGAATAAGGAGGACAAGGATGCGGCGCCTAAGAAGCCGATTGTGAAGAATCCGTTCCAGAAGAAGCTGTCGGAGAAGAAAGCTTCCGATAAGAAGCCGTCAGAAAAGAAGACATCCGCTAAGGATATTGCAAAAACGCTGTTCAAGACCGATGGTCAGAAGATGAAGCTGCCGAAGATGGGAGGGCGTAAAATCAGTGCAATCGGTCTGAGGCTTTATCTGCTTGTTGCGATTCTGATTGTGATTGCCCTTGCCGGTATTTTGTATATGGCATCGTCACTGAAGAGAATGGGAAGAATCAACGAGACGATCGTGGATAAGGAAGTAATGGAGATCGAGATGATTTCTGAGATTTCCCGTGATTTCTCGTACATTCATGCTAAGGTGCTCACGCATATCGTGGCGCAGGAAGAGTACCGGATGAATGATTATGAAAAGACGATCAACGAGAGAATTGAGCAGCTCAATCCGAAGGTGGAAAACTTTGAAGCCTCTTTGGAGGACGGGGATGAGCGCAAGGAGGTCTTTGAGAATTTCATCGCAGACTATGAGAGATATAAGCAGGCGCTCGAAAAGCTGTTAAAGACGAGCCACGTCAACAAAAATATGGCGGCGAGGACAGCGACCACCAATTTTATTATTTTTGATGACAATGTGGAATTATATATCGAAAAGATGCTCGAGATCAGCAACGAAAATCTGGAGAAATCCAAGCAGGACAATGCGAGAACCATTGCCCGCATTCCGGTCATGATCGCCATTGTCTGCGTGTTCCTTGCAGTCGGAGCGCTTGTCATTGTATTTATCATTGCAGTCTCTATCCTGATGCCGATCAAGAAGGTAACGGCACAGCTGCAGGATATCATGCGCAGCATTCAGCAGGGACGAGGTGATCTGACGAAGCGGATTCAGCTCAGGAGCAAGGATGAGATGGGCATGCTCGCAATGAACATCAATCACTTCCTTGAGATGGTTCAGAAGATTATCGGCAGTATCACGGCTTCCTGTGAGAATCTTTCGGCAATGCAGCAGGAGGTAGTGACGAACGTTGATGGGGCGACCGAGGGAGCGCACAATACGTCCGCAACGCTCGAGGAGATTGCAGCCGGTATGACGGATGTGTCCGACACGGTCAAGGTCGTATATCAGGAGACGGACGGTGCGAAGGATGCCGTGCATGAGGTGGCAGAAGAGGCAGAGAGCGGCGCTTCCTACGCAGACGGTATTAAGGAGAGAGCACAGGAGCTCAATCAGAATGCAAAGAATACGAAAAAAGAGGTTGTACAGATCATCGGAGAGATCGATAAGGCGATTACTGTTTCTCTGGAGAAGGGAAGGGAGGTCAATAGAATTGCAACGCTGACGGATGATATTCTGGGCATTGCGCACAAGACGAACCTTCTTGCACTCAACGCTACGATTGAGGCTGCCAGAGCCGGCGAGGCAGGAAGAGGCTTTGCGGTTGTCGCAGACGAGATCAGGGCGCTTGCGGATAATTCCAAGCATTCCGCAAACAACATTCAGGAGATCAGCGTACAGGTAGTCAAGAGCGTGGAGGAGCTTTCCGAAAATGCCAGCAGGCTGCTTGAATTTGTTAATACAAGAGTGCTGGCGGATTATGATGCGCAGGAGACGACAGGACAGCAGTATGTGACCGATGCAGAGACGATGAGCAAGCTGATGTCGCAGATCTCCGATTCCACGGAGCGGCTTTCTATCATGATGGAGAAGGTGCAGTCGGCGAACGAGGGTATCTCCGCAACGATCGATCAGAGTACGGTGGGCGTCAACAGCATGGTCGGCACGACATCAGAGCTTGCCGACGAGATGAATCACATCATGGATGCTTCGAACGGCGTAAATCAGGTCATCGGAGATTTGATGGATACGATTGCGATTTTCCAGTAAATCATATTTTCTTAAGAAGTAAGACAGGGATAGCTTCGGCTGTCCCTGTTTTTGGTGGGGTGCCTGGCGGCGCGCGTTTCTAACGGGTGAAAGTCCCGAATCCGCGTAGGCAACGACGAAGCACATAGCTGAACAGCAAGGGTGTCCATCGTGAGGTGGAATCTGAAGAAAGTTGGATGTGGGAACAGACTAACCACGGGCGAATCTCTGGTCTGACGAACAGAAATCACATATGAGGTTATGCATGAGGGTAAGGCTGCCGTTCAAGTCGAAGCCCAATAACTACACGGAATCATGCATGATAAATGTGGCAGATGGATGGAGTGAAAGAAACGTGTGGTACCCAGGGAGGATGGAATGACAATTGAGGAAGCGCTGCCTTATCTTAGGGAGTATCAACAGGAGATAACAGACCGTATTTATAGTGGGAAATATACTCCATCACCTGTGAGGCGTATTGAAATTCCCAAACTCGATGGTGGTGTGCGAAAGCTTGGCATACCAACAGTG
>JAFUZE010000019.1 GCA_017476765.1 Lachnospiraceae bacterium | reverse complement strand
CAGGGAAGGGTTACGGTCAGCGGCACGACCTTTGCAGCACCGTTTGTCACCGGAGCCGCGGCTCTTTTGATGGAATGGGGTATCGAGAGAGGAAATGATGTGTATTTATATGGAGAGAAGGTCAAGGCATATTTGATTCGCGGGGCAAAGCCGCTGCCCGGATTTGATGTGTATCCGAATCCCGTAGTGGGCTGGGGGGCACTGTGCTTAAGAGACAGCCTGCCGGTCTGAGTCAGCGAGGAATATGATATTGGAGAGTATGCGAATCCGTCCCCGGCATTTTACGATTCCGCTTTCCATTGGATTCGGTCGGGGATTTGACTTGAATAGAAAATACATCTATCCGATTTTCCTAAAATGTGTTATGCTTTTATAGCAGATTTACTTTAAAGACAGGACGAAGAGGTGAAGGCATTGAATGAGGTGCTGCGGCAGGAGAAGAAATACCTGATGACCGTCGTGGACTGTTATAAGCTGTGCGACCGGCTCGGCAGCTTCATGATCGAGGATGCACACAACGGGGCGATGGGCTACCGTATTCGCTCCCTGTATTTTGATACGGTTTACGATGAGGATTACAAGGAGAAGATCGACGGATTGGAGCTGCGCCGGAAAATTCGGCTTCGCAACTACGATCCGTCTGCGGATTTTGCCATGCTGGAAATGAAGCAGAAGGAAGGGGCGTATCAGAAGAAGCGGTCTCTTCGTCTGAGCCGCGACGATGCTCGACGGCTCATTGAGGGGAACTATCGACCGCTGCTTTCCTACAGCGAGCCGTTCGCAGCCGAGTGCTATGGGCTGATGAGCCGTAAGGGATACCTTCCCAGGGCAGTCGTGGAATATCAACGCAAGGCTTACATTGCAAAGGAAAACCGGATCCGCATCACAATCGACAGCCAGATTATAGCGACCGAGGCGTGCTTTGATATTTTCTCGCCCGAGCTGCTCCAATATCCGGTGCTCGATCCGTTCAATGCGGTGCTGGAGGTAAAATACAACGGCTTTCTGCTCAGCTACATAAAGGATTTGGTGAATGCGGCGAACCGGTCCGAATTTTCCGTCAGCAAATATTGCTTGTCGAGAAGTGCAGGCCTTCATTATCAAAATTAAAGGGGAACTTAATATGAAACAACAGCTTTTTGAAATGTTCGGCTCAGCGAACGATTTGTCGGTTGAGGTGATTGTCACCCGGTTATGTGTGGCTGCCATCATCGCCTGCTTTATTTTTATGTCGTACCGCATTTCCCATGACGGCAGCATTTACAGCAAAAAATTCAACGTGTCACTGGTAGTGCTCACCGTCATCACGACGACTGTGATGATCGTGATCGGGAACAATCTCGCAATGTCGCTCGGTATGGTAGGTGCGCTTTCCATCGTGCGATTTCGGACAGCCATCAAGGATTCCAGAGATACGGTTTATATTTTCTGGGCGATTGTCACGGGCATCTGCTGCGGCGCGGGGGATTATCTGGTGGCAAGCATCGGAAGCGCTTTTACATTTGCGCTGCTGCTCTTGTTCGGCAGGATCCGGAGCGAAGGAAGGATGCTTCTGATTATCCGCACGGTGAGATCAAATGAGTCCCGCATAGAGGCTTTGATTTTCCAGCATTATTCCAGAAACGCGACGCTTCGGGTAAAAAATTCGACCGAGACGGCGGTAGAGTTCATCTACGAGATCAGGAAGGACATCCTTGACAAGGAGCGGATGGCGGGAAAGAGCATCACAGATGAAATTTATGACATCGGAAATATCGAGTATTTTAATATTGTGGCGCAAAATGACGATATCAGCAGTTAGGAAGTGCTGCACCGGTTCGCGATCAGGCAAAAGAAAGGGGGGAAAGCCGGAGTGAGGTACAAACGATTCGGCATCGTCATGGCTGTTATAATGCTGGCGGCATCTGTGCTCTGTCTCCCTGTGGAATCGGTGGAACAGAGAGGGCGCGTCCACCAGCACCTGACGGCCAGAGCCGATACGGGCTGCGATTGTGACGGCACGCAGCTTTGCTCACATCTGCCGCTTGTCCTTGTGGACACGAGGGGGCAGGACATTCCCGGCGTACCGTCCGGACAGTTTGACCGGTTCGGGCAGGCGACATACACGATGGCACAGGACGGTGAATCCGTCATCCGGGCTTCGGTGTCTGTCATTGACAATGGGGGGAGCAACAATCATCCGGGCGATAAACCGGCATTTGTGACCGACTGCGAGTTTCGGATTCGGGGCAAGTCGTCCCGCTATTTTCCAAAGCTTTCCTATGCGATGAAGCTTGTTGATGAGGCGGGAAACGGCAGAAAGCTTCCCATGATGGGGATGGATGCACATCATGAGTGGGTGTTAAACGGCCCGATTCTTGACAAATCCCTGATACGCAACTATATGTGGTACAATATTTCCGGAGAAGTTATGGAGTATGCTCCGAATGTGCGCTTTTGCGAGCTGATGCTTGACGGGGAGTATGAGGGACTGTATGTGATGACGGAGAGCATCACGGACGGTGAGGACTGCCGGCTGCATCTGAGCCTGAATGTAAAAAACGAAAAAGGCACCGGATATCTTCTTCGCCTGGACAGACCGGAGGAGGCGGAGCTTTCGGCGGAGAGAAATATCCAATCCTATAATGAGCGCATGCTCAATTTTGACAGCGACGTGTCGATTCGATATCCGGGAAAGCGGAATCTGACACCGGAGCTTGCAAAGGATATCGAGCTGGATTATTCGGCGTTTGAAAAGGCGCTGTTTTCCTACGATTACGATACCGAGGATTACGGATATCAGAACTGGATTGATGTGGACAATTTTGTCACCTACTACATCATCAATGAGTTTACGAGCAATATGGATGCAGGGAAATATTCGACCTATATTTATAAGGAGGTCGGGGAAAAGTACCGGCTTTGCGTGTGGGATTTCAATAACTCCTGTGACAACTATCAGGAGCAGGCGGTGGACGAGACCGGTTTTCAGACCCGCCAGCAGGCATGGTTTTTTATGCTGTTTAAGGACGAGAAATTCGTGCAGAAGGTGCTGGATCGGTATGAACAGCTCAGAGGCACTTATCTGAGTGATGAATATCTGATGGAATATATCGATGAGACCCTGACCTTTTTAGGACCGGCGGTAGAGAGGAACAATGAACGCTGGGCTGCCGAAATTGACGGATGGGACGCACTCCTTCCCGCAGAGCGGGGGCTGCACAGCCATGAGGAGGCGGTTATGCAGCTGAAAGCATGGATCAAGGCGCGGGGCGCATGGCTGGATGAAAACATACATGTTCTTACGCAGTACGGGCACCCGTCCCGGACGAAGCTTTATAATCATTGACAAAAATAAAGGAGACCGCAATTTATGAAAAAATTTATTATTGCGGCATGTGTGGGTGTGCTTCTTTTGTTTGCGTGGAATCAGGCATACTACCGGCTTGGTATCTATGTGGATCTGCGTCCTCACGCACCGGTTACGACCTTTGTTACGACGGAGGAGAAATCGATCTGCATGAAGCAGGATGAGGAGTATGCGCCGTTCGAGATCCGGGGAGTTGATATGGGAACAGGGGTACCGGGTGCATGGGCTGCAGACTACGCGGTTGACAAGGAAACATACCTGAAATGGTTTGAGCAGATTCAGAGGCTGGGCGCTAATACGATTCGCGTCTACACGATTCTGGACTCGGATTTTTACAATGCCTTTTACGAATATAATAAGAACCGCAGAGAGCCGCTTTATCTTCTGCACGGCATCTGGGTCAATGACTATATTACGAATTCCCACCGGGATGCGTATGATGAAGAGCTGTTCGGGACACTGCAGGACGACTGTCAGACGGTTGTGGACATCATACACGGAAAGCGAACCGTTTCCCTCGGAGAAGGAGTCGGCTCGGGAACATATCGCAGGGATATATCGGATTGGGTCATCGGGTACATTGTCGGAGTCGAGTGGGAACCGGGGCTTGTGCTTTATACCAATCAGACAAACGAGGAGAACAACACCTATTCCGGACGATATCTGTACACGACGCAGGAAGCGTCACCCTTTGAGGCGATGCTCTGTCAGGTCGGCGACAAGATGATTGCATACGAGAGCAAGCGGTATAAGCAGCAGCGGCTGATTGCCTTTTCCAACTGGCCGACGACCGATCCGTTTGCGTACCCGGCGGTTGTCAGCAACTATCGGCAGAAGGTGGCATGTGTCGATGTGGAGCATATCGGGAGCTCCGATGCATATCAGTCCGGCATGTTTGCCTCCTACCATGTGTATCCTTATTATCCGAACTATCTGGGAACGATGCAGGAGACGGCGGCACTCTCGGAGAAGGAAATCGAGATGAGTATGGGCGCAGAGGAGAAGAAGTACTGGGACTATCGCATATCGCTGATGAATGCGCCGAGAATCGAGAGCTATATAGAGACAGGCGGAAAGCAGGCTTCTTCCGGACAGAAGAATACTTATCTGCCGTACTTAAAGGCGCTGAACCGCTATCACACGATTCCGGTCGTGATTTCCGAGTATGGGGTGACGACGGGACGGGGAATGGCACAGGTTGATCAGAACACCGGACGTAACCAGGGACATATGACCGAGCAGGAGCAGGGGCAGGCGCTCATCGCCTGTTATCAGGATATTATGGAGGCAGGATGTGCCGGAAGCTGTGTGTT
>JAFUZE010000192.1 GCA_017476765.1 Lachnospiraceae bacterium | reverse complement strand
CCAGGCACCATACTATAAATAACTATTTGTTCTGCATCAGCCGGATCATCGCTTCATTCAAGCCTGCCACCGTCAGCTTGTACATCGGGAACATTTCCTTGATCGCCGTCTCCGCCTCCCGCCACGGTGCTCTGCCCGGAGCCATCTTCGGATTCATCCAGACAATTTTCTTATAATGCTGTTTTAACAGCTTCAGCCACTGCTCTCCGCTCAGCCCTCCGTTCGGTCCCCGGTAATTGCCGGTCTCCGAATAGAGCTCTTCCGGCGCCATCGCCGCATCCCCCACGATCAGCACCTTGTAATCGCTGTCCAGATTGCGGAAGAGCCACTCCGTATCGACCCAGTCTCCGTTCTCACATTCCGGTGTTTTGTAGAGCTTTGCATAAATGCAGTTGTGAAAATAGTAGCATTTGACATCCTTAAAATGATTCGACTTATTGACCGCCTGAAACAGGTCGTTCAGCAGCGAGCTGTACGGAATCATCGTACCGCCCGAATCGAGCAGCAAAAGGAGCTTAACCGAGTTTTTGCGCGGCTTGTCCATGACGATCTGCAGACAGCCTCCGTTGTTACAGGTCTTATCAATCGTCCCGTCGATATCAAGCTCCGTCTTCGGCACGTCCAGCTTCGTCGAGAACTGGCGCAGTCTCCGGAATGCGAGCTGAAACTGCCGGTTCTCGATCACCTTATCATCCCTGAAGTCCCGATATTTGCGCGCTCCGATGACAGCAAACGCAGACTGATAGCCGGTGTTGCCGCCGACGCGCACGCCGCCGACGTTGCCTCCGGTATTTCCAAACGAGGTCTTTCCCATCGTACCGATCCAGAAGCTTCCGCCGTTGTGCTCACTGTCCTGATCCTTTAATCGTTCCTTGAACTTCTGCTCCACATCGTCCTTGTCGACCTGAATCTCCTCGATCTGATTGAGCCACTGCGTCTCCTCCTCGTGAAGCTGTTCGTTCATCTCCGGCTTATCCAGCCACCTAAGCATCCGCTTCGATAGTTCATTTTCGGACTGTATGCCCTTGAAATGCTCCTCGAACGCCAGATCAAATTTGTCGAAATCCGTCTCGCTTTTGACAAGAATCATGCGGGCCAGATAATAAAACTGGGTCAGGCTGCTCCCCGCCATCCCTTTATCGAGCGCTTCCTGAAGCGTCAGCCACTCACTGAGCGATACATCCAGCCCTTTTGCCTTGCAGGTGTAAAAAAAATCCGTAAACATCCGGCACTCTCCTTATATAGTCAAACTCGGGTAATTGCAAAACTTCTCACACCCGGACGGATATGTCCGCAATAACGAAAGTCGGGCTCCAAGCAGTGGCTGAGTCGCCCTCGTTTTCGTTATTGTGGACATATCCTGATATCGGAAAAAAGAGTCTCGCAATCGCCTATAAATAATAGTCATACCCCGTCTTCCGCTAGTGTGCTGACACGTTCAAATTTGAACTAAATCCGCAGGATATTGGTTCGAGAGTGCATGCAAAAAAGCGCAGGCGATCGGGCATCGTTGAGGCTTTTTGACATGCGCTATCGAGCCAATAGACAAGGAGTTAGTTTGAATATGAACGTGCCATTGCACTAGTCTACATAATGTCTGACGGCATCCAAATCCTCATCCTTCTTGATGATGACACCGAGAAACGGCAGTTCCTTCTGCAGCGTCTCCGGTGCAATCCCGTTTCTCTGCAGTGCGCTTAACCAGTCAATGAGCTCCGACGTACTCGGCTTTTTGCGCACATCACGGATACTGCGGATCATATAAAAGACTTCCATCGCATTTTTGAGAAGGTTCTGCTCAATATCCGGATAATGTGTTCTCACGATCTCCTCCATCAGCGTCTGATCAGGGAAATCAATAAAGTGGAAAATACATCTGCGCAGGAAGGCATCCGGCAGCTCCTTCTCGGCGTTGGACGTGATGATGACGATTGGTCTGTGCTTTGCCCTCACCGTCTCCTTCGTCTCATGAATGTAAAACTCCATCTGGTCAAGCTCCCACAAAAGGTCGTTCGGGAACTCCAGATCCGCCTTGTCGATCTCGTCGATCAGCAGAACGACCTGTTCGTCACTCGAGAACGCCTCCCCGAGCTTTCCGAGCTTGATATAATGGGCAATGTCATCGACCCCTTCTTCTCCGAACTGTCCGTCATAAAGCCGCTGGATCGTATCGTATGTATAGAGCCCCTCCTGCGCCTTCGTCGTCGACTTGATGTTCCAGATGATCAGTTTTTTCCCGAGAGACTCGGCGATCGCCTTCGCCAGCATCGTCTTGCCTGTTCCCGGCTCGCCCTTGATCAAAAGCGGCTTTTCCAGTGTGACCGCCACATTGACGCTCGCCATCAGCTGCGGGCTCGCCACATATTCCTTCGTTGATGTAAAATTTGTCTGCATGCTTTCTTCCCTTTCCTTTATGATTCCAACATCAAAACAGCGTCACTGTTCACATATAAGCAGCCGGACGCTGCCACAGTAGCTGTGTACCGACTAAAAAAGTGAGCTGTAACACCTTTTTCCGTAACAATAGGCAATTACCTTGTGTGCCTTGCGGATTATCTGATAACATGATACAATATTCCCGATTTAAACTCAAGAAAAAACAATAAGGAGCACGTATGATTCAGAATTTATTTACCCAAAAGAAACCGCTGCTTTCCTTCGAAGTGTTTCCGCCGAAAAAGGAAGAGGAATTTGATTCCGTCTATCAGACACTTAACAGCTTAAAGCTGTTAAATCCTGATTTTATCAGCGTCACCTACGGGGCCGGAGGAAGCCGTTCGAAAAAGACGATTGAGATTGCCTCCTACATTCAGGACAAGCTGCATATCGAGGCGCTCTCCCATATGACCTGCGTCGGCAACACGAAAGAGGACATCCGCAAAATCTGCCGGGAATTGTCCGAACAGGGCCTCACGCATGTGCTTGCCCTTCGCGGAGATCGTCCGCAGTATATGACAGACGAACAGTTTGACGCAAGAGAATTTACTTACGCATCGGAGCTGGTTGATTTTCTTAAGAGCGGAACAAAGCTCGAGGTCGCCGGCGCATGCTATCCGGAAAAGCATTATGAAGCACCCACTGCGGAAAGCGACCTTGCGCGCCTCAGGGAGAAGGTCGATGCCGGATGCAGCTTTCTGATTACCCAGCTGTTCTTCGACAATCGGTTCTTCTATTCTTTTCGTGAAGCATGTGAAAAGTCCGGCATCTCCGTTCCGATTTGCGCCGGAATCATGCCGATCACGACCGCAAAGCAGCTTGGAACGACGGTCTCCCTGTCCGGTTCCAGCGTGCCTAAGGAGCTGTCCGATCTGATTGCAAAATATGCCGATCATCCGGAGGATATGAGAAAAGCAGGCATCGATTTTGCAATCCGCCAGATTCAGGATCTGATGCAGCAGGGTGCGGCAGGCATCCACATTTACACGATGAACAAAGCTAAGACCGCATCCGAAATCGTAAAACAGACCTTTTTATAAAAACGGTCAACTCAAAAAAAT
>JAFUZE010000191.1 GCA_017476765.1 Lachnospiraceae bacterium | reverse complement strand
GATCAAATCATTGGACAGAGGAGATTTAGAGTGGCGTGAAATGTACAAATAACGGAAGGAAAAGAAATAGAAGGCGGCTTTCTGCCCTATGTCTGGTTTTTGCCCTGATGGTGTCAGGTGCTTTATCCGGATGCGGCAGACAGGCAGCGTATGGACTGTCATTTGAATCGCAGTCGGATAAGACTAGCTTTCGCATGATCAACGTGAGCGAGGAGCATACGGCGGAGAGCTTTGCAAAAAATCTGTGCGTAACTGCCGGGGATGTGGCTGGGAGTGCGCAGATCGAGGACGGCTCGGCGGCTCTTTTGTGTGATTTAAACGGCAGCCGGGTCTTATATGCAAAAAATGTACATGAGCGGCTTGAGCCTGCCAGCCTGACGAAAGTCATGACCGCACTGGTCGCATTAAAATACGGCAATCTGGATGATATTTACACGGCATCCGCCAATGTGGAGATTACGGAGAGCGGTGCGTCCCTGATCGGCTTAAAGGCGGGTGATACGATGACGCTCGACCAGGCGCTGCACGGTCTGCTCATGTCCTCCGGGAACGATGCTGCCGTACTGATTGCAGAGGGAATATCCGGAAGCGTGGAGGAATTTTGCAGCCTGATGAACGAGGAGGCAAAAAAACTCGGTGCCACGAACTGCCATTTCGTCAATCCTCACGGTTTAACCGAAGAAAACCATTATGTGACGGCATATGATATGTATTTGATTTTTAAGGAAGCAGTTCCGTATGATGAGTTCAGCCAGATTATCAATTCCGCAACATACAGCACCGTATATAAGGACCGGGACGGCAATCCGAAGGAGATGACGTGCGAGACGACCAACCTGTATTTGAAAGGAAATTATGAACCGCCGGAAAACATCAAGGTTATCGGCGGAAAGACCGGTACGACGAACTCTGCACGCAACTGTCTTGTCCTGTACACGAAGGATAATGCGGGTAATCCGTACATTTCCGTCATTTTAAAGTGCTCCGAGCGCGGGATTCTCTATGAGGAGATGACGCAGCTGCTTGGTGAAATTGCGAAATAGGTGTTGTTTTTTACAGCGTGTTCGATTATAATGAAAAGTGTCACAGGTGATATTTTACATATGTGGTAATTTACTTTAGGAGGGTCTAAATGGTACAGTTAATTGTAGGCAATAAAGGTAAGGGAAAAACGAAACACCTGTTAGATAAAGTGAATACACAGGTGAAAGAGGTGTCCGGTAATATTGTATATCTCGATCACAACACAAAGCAGATGTATGAGCTGAACAACAAGATCAGGCTCATCAACGTGTCGGATTACATGATTACCAACTGTGATGAATTTGTAGGTTTTCTCTCGGGAATTCTTTCACAGGATCATGATCTGCAGCAGGTTTATGTGGATGCGTTTCTGAACATCGCACATGTGGATGCAGGCAGCATGGACAGTGCAATCGACAAATTGGAAGCATTCAGCGAGAAGTTTCACATTGATTTTATATTGAGCGTCAGCGTTGACGAAAGCGAATTATCGCAGCAGTTAAAGTCTAAAGTAATTGTGGCTTTATAAATAGAAAGCAAAAGCCTCGGATTCGTTCCGAGGTTTTTTATGTAGTAAGGAGCAGCCCGTGAGCAACTCAAGAAATCGAAGCTCTGACACAGGCAGGCGCAGAAACAGGGAGACGGAAAATTCCCGCCTGCGCAGGCAGAATATGCAGAGACAGGATGATACCTATCGCCAGACAAACAGGTCTGATTCGGACAGATCTCATACGGCAGCGCGGCGGAAACAGGCACAGGGCAGTCCTGTGAGAATACAGAACCGCCATACAGCAGCGAGCCGCACCCGTACCGGAAGCTACGGCAGTCAGGATATGCGAAGCAATTACACAGAGATCCGCAACGGTCAGGAAATGCGGAGCAATCGCACCGGGAGCAGCGATCAGGAACTGCGAAGCAATCGCGCAGGGAGCCGCAGCAGCCGGGAAATGCGAAGCACCCATACGAGAGCGCAAAACAGCCATACACAGCCGACATCGGAGCGCCGGAAGATCCGGCAGAAAGCTCCGGCCAAGATTGTACCCTACAAAAAGCCTCTGAATATCAATCTTGGGATGATTATTTTCGGCATTATTTTCATTTATGCGGCAATCTGCGTATTTATGTATTTTTCTTCGAAGCATATTATCGGATACGAGGTGGTCAGCGGCTCGCTCAGTGTTCCGAATGTATATAAGGGCGTTGCGCTCAGGCAGGAGCAGCCCGTCATTGCGACGCAGGCAGGATATGTCAACTTTTTCGCAAGAGAGGGTGAGCATGTCGGTCAGGGCGAACTCGTATATACCGTCGATCAGAGCGGTAAAATTGCCGAGCTGATCAATACGGACAACGAAGCGATCGGACTTTCAGAGAGCGATTTGAATCAGCTAAAATCCGATATCCTCGTTTTTCAGCATCAGTACACCGATGCCGACTTTTCCGATGTATATGATTTTCAGTTTGATTTAAAAGGAGCGGCGCTCAAACTCTCCAATTATAATATGCTGAACAATGTCGATTCGATCTCGAATGCCGGGACAGGCATCGTGACGTTTTGCAGCGCCCCGCAAAGCGGCGTTGTCGTTTATTCCATCGACGGGTATGAGGAGATGACTCCCGATACGATTTCCGCCAACAATCTCGATCCCGCCAATTACGAGAAAAAACAGCTTGCCTCGAATGCTCTCATCAGCACGAACGATACGGTATATAAGCTGATCACGGACGAGAACTGGTCTATCATGATCGAGGTGACCGAGGAGCGCGCTGCGCAGCTCGAGGCGGAGGAGTATGTCGAGGTACGCTTTTTGAAAAATCAGTATACCTCGTGGGCAAAGGTAACGATTCTGCGCAGGGGAGAGGATGTGTATGCACTCCTTTCCTTCACAAACTCGATGATTACATTTGCGGCGGAACGTTTTATCGATATCGAAATCATTTCCGATGAGGTGGAAGGACTC
>JAFUZE010000190.1 GCA_017476765.1 Lachnospiraceae bacterium | reverse complement strand
GATGCCGTTGACAGCAATCAGCTGTTTGAATAAGGTCAGCTCATCGGCGCTCTGAAAGCCGTACAGCCAGAAAGCGTCCTCCTTGACATAGGTATAGGTATACACCTTGACCTCAGCGCCGATGGAAGGAAGCTTTGAGGCAAAGAGCTCATTGATCCTCACATTGTAACCGACTCCGCCGACATCAAGTACAAGCAGCTCCGGCGAAAGATATGCGACTGTTCCCCGCAAATAACCAATCATAATATTTTCCTCTCAAGCAAAATGTGGCTCAACACTCCCATGCAAAAGCCGGCTATGAGCCCGAAAACCAGCAGGGACGGCAGATAATAGAGCACCGTATAGCCGGAAATCAGCCCCGCTGCCACGAGAATCTGCCCGATGTTGTGAAAAACACCGCCCACCATGCTCACTGCAAGCACACCGAACCCAAAGCATTTCCTGACCAGAAGCATGGCAGCCAGACTGAGCAGCATGCCGGCGAGGGAATACAGAAGGCTGAACAGATTTGCAAACAGCAGACCGGTCAAAACGACCCGCGCCAGCTGAAAACAAAAAATCTCCTGCCATTTATATTCCGGCGTGAACAAAAGCAGCAAAACGACAAGATTCGCCAGTCCGAGCTTTGCTCCCGGAACCGGAAGGAACACAGGAAGCAGATGCTCGATAAAGCCAAGCAGCACGGACACCGCCAGCAAAAGCCCCAAAGCCGTAAGCTTCTTAGTTGGTAATCGCATCATATGCGGGCTCCTCTCCTCCCTCTATCCGCACCTGAAGGTGATGAGGCAGGCAGCTAATCGTCTCCCCCGTATAACGGACAGCTTTTGTATGCACGCACACCTGATTCGGGCAGCTCGCCTCCGTCACCGATGCCGTGCCGCCCTGAATCGTCACAACATTATATTCCTGCGCACTGACAGCAATCCGATATACGCCGTCTTCCGTCAGGGGATACCTTGCATATTCCTCTCCGTCCAAGAGCACCTGCACATATGTCCCTGCGCGCTGCATCGGATGCCTGATCAGCAGCAAAACTCCTGCGGCAAGAAGCACAATACCCGCCACGATGCAGCAGTTTCTCAGTTCTCTGCTTTTCATTGTACCACTATCGAACATATGTTTCAACCCTTATCAAATAAAACCGTGGCATAGATGCCGTCTTCCTGATTGCAGAGTGCAACATGCTCCCATCCCTCACCGCTTGTGACAACCGGATACAGCTGATCGCCGAGCCGTGCCGAACTCTTATACTCTGCGCGAAGCCGTTTGATCTTTGTCTCCTCCGGAATATAATCCATCGCAATCAAGACATACTGTGCATTGTTGACATGCTGGTTCGTGTCAATATTGTGCCGCTTGACCGTCAAAGGAGGCAGCTGTGCAGACGCTTTGCCCGTCACCTTGATCTTACGGTCTAAATATTCCATATCCAGCCGTTGTCCGATGACGTAGCCGTCCACCATCTCCTGCGTCACCCTGACCGGTCTTATGCTGCGGGTATCGATCAGCGTCCAGATGGAATTTGCCTTGGCAAGCATCTCCCCCTCCATCGTGCGGATAAAGAAATTACGGTAGCCCATAAAGCCCTTGATGTCGTAAGGAATCGTTCCGATCTCAATTTCCTCTCCCATATCCGGATAGCGCAGAATATCAACCTGCCAGTAGTTTAAAACCCACGCCATATACTGCTTCTTTAAATACGCAAGCCCGATTCCCAATGCCTCCGACTGAAAGGTGGAGCAGTCCTGCAAATAATTCAGGACACCGTAAATGCTCAGCCTTCCCTCGCTGTCAACCTCACTGTATCTGACTCTGCTTTGAAATGAATACATATTTTTCTCCTGTTACATAAGAAAGAAGATGCTTTGGCACATCTTCTCCTTAAGCGATTGCTATGTTTTCGTACTTACCGGATTTTATTTTGCCGGCTCGGTGCTGTTGATATAGTTGACAAGTCCCCCTGCCTGAATGATTTTCTGCATAAATTCCGGGAAAGCCTGACCTTTAAATTCCGTGCCCTTGCTGCGGTTATAGATCATGCCGGAATCAAAATCCACTTCCACCTCATCGCCGTCCTCAATGCCTCCCGCAGCCTCCGCGCATTCGATGATCGGCAGTCCGATGTTGATGGCATTGCGGTAAAAAATTCTTGCGAACGTCTCTGCGATCACGCAGCTCACCCCTGCCGCCTTGATGGCAATCGGGGCATGCTCCCTCGAGGAGCCGCAGCCGAAATTCTTATCCGCTACAATCAGATCTCCTTTTTGTACCTTGTTCACAAACTCCTTGTCAATATCCTCCATGCAGTGCCCGGCAAGCTCTGCCGGGTCCGAGGAGTTCAAATATCTTGCAGGTATAATGACATCCGTATCTACATTGTCACCAAACTTAAACGCTCTTCCCTTTGCTTCCATTCTTTTCTAAACCTCCTGATTCCTAATTCGCCGCCGCCCGCAAAGCAGTCAGCTCCATCCGCCTGTGTGCTGCAATTTCAGGTATGCGCCTACAGCTCACACGGGCATGATATTTTTCCTGTCACAGCGCTTGCAGCCGCAACTGCCGGACTTGCCAGATAGATTTCCGAATCCACATGTCCCATTCTTCCGACAAAGTTGCGGTTTGTTGTCGAGACGCACCGCTCTCCCGCTGCAAGGATTCCCATATATCCTCCGAGGCACGGACCGCAGCTCGGCGTGCTGACAACGGCGCCGGCTTCGATAAACGTTTTCAGCAATCCTTCCTCCATCGCCTGCATATAGACTGCCTGCGTTGCGGGAATGACGATACAGCGCATACCCTTTTGAACATGTCTTCCGTTTAATACCTTTGCCGCAATGCGCAGGTCATCGATTCGCCCGTTCGTACAGGAGCCGATCACAACCTGATCGATTTTGATTTCCTCTGTGATTTCGTCAATCGTCTTTGTGTTCTCCGGAAGATGCGGAAATGCGATCGTAGGTCTGAGCGTGCTTAAGTCAATCGTGTACTCCTCATCGTACTGCGCATCCTCATCCGCCTCATAAATCTTAAACTCTCTCTTCGAATGCTCCTTCATGTAGCTGATCGCCAGCTCATCAACCGGGAAAATTCCGTTCTTTCCGCCAGCCTCGATCGCCATGTTGGCAATCGTAAAGCGATCGTCCATCGAAAGGTTTTTGATGCCTTCCCCGGTAAACTCCATCGATTTATACAGAGCGCCATCCACACCGATCCTGCCGATAATATGTAAGATGACATCCTTTCCGCTGACCCACTCGCCGAGCTCCCCGACAAGATTGAATCTGATCGCCCCCGGCACCTTGAACCATGCCTTTCCGGTCGCCATGCCCGCAGCCATATCCGTGCTGCCGACGCCGGTCGAAAATGCGCCGAGCGCCCCGTACGTACAAGTGTGGGAATCCGCACCGATGATGACATCCCCTGCCACCGTCAGTCCTTTCTCCGGCAAAAGCGCGTGTTCAATTCCCATTTCACCGACCTCAAAATAGTTGGTAATCTCATTTTTGTATGCAAACTCCCGAACACATTTGCAGTGCTCTGCAGATTTGATATCCTTATTCGGAACAAAGTGATCCGGCACAAGTGCAATTTTGTCCTTGTCAAAAACACCGTCCACCTTCATTTTATCCATTTCCTTGATTGCGACAGGACTTGTGATGTCGTTTCCGAGCACCAAATCCAAATCAGCCTGAATCAGCTGACCTGCCTGCACAACATCAAGTCCCGCATGGGCTGCTAATATTTTCTGGGTCATCGTCATTCCCATGTTCATCATCCTCCTTGTTCCATAGCCTTTTAGCCACAGTATACTATATTTTTGATGCAGTTGCAAACTGCAAAACAAGCTCCGGGCAATCAAAGAGCCATTGGCGGTCCTTTTTCCCGGCAATGGCTCCTGCTCACAGGCACTTTTTGTTTCTAATAGAAATAGCGTTCCCAGTTCTCCACGATATCGCGGCAGTCATCCATCGAAAGCCCCGACACATCGCTAAGCTGCTGTATCGCCAAATCCTTCATATTACCTTTGATATACCGGTTGATCAGCTGCATATCCGAATATGCGACCTCCACACCCTTTAAGCGCACCTTCGTGTTTGCACCGTTCGCAGCGGAATAGCTCGGCTTCGGTCCGGCTGCAACCGCCGCATAGCCTCCGAAATTCTCATCGGCAAGTGCACCTGCATCGTCCGGAACAAATCCGGAAACGCGGTATGGATTATCGTCAAATGTATATTTAAACTTTTCGTCATTCTTGGTCAGGCTCATCTCATGTACGCTGAACAGACCAAACGCTCCGATGATCAGCGTTGCGACAAAATAAATCGGATTTAAAATTTCGCTCGGAATCGTAAACGGCAGTAAGGTCAGGACAAAATCGACCAGCGTTGCCGGAAGGATCGCAAAAACAGCCGTCTCATAAAGGTTCCCTGCATTCGCTCTGCGCCGCAGGAAGAAATTGAGCAGTCCGAACAGCAGGAAATAGAAGAATGCCTTGATGAAATATCCGATGACAATCAGCAGATACCACGCAACAGCCAGAATCGCAATTCCCATCGTCTTAAAACCGGAAACAAACTCGAGCAGATCCTTCTTTTTGATTGTCTCATATCCCAAATCCGAGAATTGGTATTCCCTGTATTCGCCCTGCCGGCTGCTGTATATGATCAGATTACTCTTACTTCCGAGAAGAAATTCCTCAAACCCGCTGTTGTTGATCAGATACTCGACATCGCTCATCGTAATCCGTTCAGAGGTATCGTCAATATGAATCACGGCTTTGTTAATCGTCAGATCAAAGGACTGCTCCAGATCCAGCTGACCGTTTTGAATCGTAAACTCCGGCACATATTTGTCAACCAACTGCTCTACCGTTTCGACCTCCATCTCCTCACGTAAATAGGTCTTGCAGATCATATAAAAATTGACGACATTTCCAACGACCAGAAACAGGGACAGCAGACAAACAAAACCGATGATCGCACCGGCAGACTGAAAACAAAGCTGTCCGTATTTTTTCGGAACGAAGGAATAACCGATTTTCTTAAAAAAATTAGGCTTCTTTTCCATATACGCTTCCCCCTCTTAACCATAATCGTGCGAAGCACGAAACAATCCGCACAATCCGTTTTGACGCTCTTATCATTATATCGAACAATACAACTTCTGTCTACTGCATAAAAAATAGAATTTTCATTTTTTGTTATATACAGTTTCCACAAAAAAGCCTTGCGGGCAGTCCTTTCCGGGCATCCCACAAGGCTTTTTTACATTCATGATTAGTTGTTGATGAACTTATCCTCTTCGTTGTTCCAGCTGTATAACTGGCGGATTTCCTCTCCGACCTTCTCTGACGGATGCTCGGAAGCTAACTTTCTGAGTGCCTTGAAGTGAGCCTGACCGCCTGCCGGTGACATATCGAGCAGGAAGTCCTTTGCAAACGTACCGTCCTGAATGTCCTTCAGAATCTTTTTCATCGTTTTCTTTGTCTCGTCCGTGATGATCTTAGGACCTGTAACATAATCGCCGTACTCTGCTGTGTTGGAGATGGAGTATCTCATTCCTGCGAAGCCGGACTGGTAAATAAGGTCTACGATCAGCTTCATCTCGTGGATACACTCAAAGTATGCATTTCTCGGATCATAACCTGCCTCAACCAAAGTCTCATAGCCAGCCTGCATCAGCGCACAGACACCGCCGCAGAGAACTGCCTGCTCTCCAAAAAGGTCCGTCTCGGTCTCGGTGCGGAAGGTTGTCTCCAAAACGCCCGCTCTTGCTCCGCCGATT
>JAFUZE010000189.1 GCA_017476765.1 Lachnospiraceae bacterium | reverse complement strand
TCATACAGACGGGTCAGCCGCAGGCCATGCTCGACCGCTTCCTTAAAATAAGGGAAATAGCGGCTGTCTGTGCAGGCATGCTGAATCAGCAGCGAACAAATCGCCTGAAGGATCGTCTCCCCACCGAACACCACATAGCCATGCTCCAGAATCGGCAGAATATCTTTTTCCCGCTCTCTCGTCCTTGCAGACAGATACGCAATCTGGTCAAGCATTTCCTCCTTAAGCATGTTATATTTTACCGCAAAGCGCAAAACCTGAACCTCAAAGCTGCCGAGCCGGTAAAAGAGCTTCGGCGCGCTCTCCAAAATGCGGTAAGCCTCCAGATAGAGAACCGGGCTGTTCGCCCCTCTTTTAAACAGCGCTTCCAGCTCCCGATACACGTTCTCCTTGTCCGCCTTTAAATCCTCGTCCGTCTCAAGCAGCAGCCAGTAAAACCAGAAATCGTGCGGATGCTCCCTGTACAGCCTCTTCAGCTCCCGCCGCACCTTCGCCGCAGACTCGTCGTTTTGTTCATAGAGGTACGTCAGATACAGGTAGTATGCATACTCCCGATCATCCCCCTGCCCCTGTTCAAGCTGCTCTGCCACATGGTTCAGAATCCACTTTGCCTCATTCGCCCGCTCCTTCAGCAGCAGAATATGCGCCTGATAAAGTCTGGCACGCATGCTGCCGGCATGGTGGTTTGTCATCTGCTGCGTGCTCTTCTCGCTCTCCTCAAGCCACTTCTCCCGCTCAAGCCTTCCGGTGCGGAACCGGATATAATGCTGCATCATTTCCAGAACCAGCCGGCGCTCTTCCTTCCCGTATATGCTTCTTCTGTTCTCCGCACGGGTCATAATGACCGTAACAGGAAAGGTGAGTTCCCCATCTCTGCTCTTTAAGACAATGCTGCCGTAATTTTTGCCGTCATGAAGCTTTTCTTCCCGAATCCCGAACGAGATATTGCACCGTGTACCGCTAAAATCCTCTTCCGTCAGAGCCTTCCGGTCGAGGCGGATGAAATCTCCGAGAGCCGAAAGCTCTACATAGGTATACCCCCATCCGTTCCGTTCCACGCACAGTTCTCCGCCCATCTGCTGCAGCGAAGTGTCAAGCACCGCCTCCTGCTCCACCAGACGAAACGACTGCATCTGCTTTTTGTTCGTCAAAAGCAGAAACTCATCCATATTCTGCTCGTTATATTTATATTTGGACAGACCGATATAAGCCGCCAGATACTGTCTGTCGGCTCCCACTAAAATATCCTCAAATGCATCGCCGTAGAAGATGGAGACGGCTTCCTCCCAGTGCGTTTTCGCCAGATTGACAAAATGGAATAGATTCTTGATCGGTCCAAGTGAGGATTGTATCGTCTTGCGCTTAACCTCCGCCTGAAACGGCAAAAAGAACATCCCGAAGCCCGTCACAATGCAGATTTCACCCTTTCGGACATCCCCGCATTCCAGCCCGGATGCGTCGAACTGATAGGAAAGCATCGCTTTTCCCCCGGAAATCTTTTTCCTCTTACACTGCATACGATAATCCGATGAGTATACATAGCCGGTAAAGTCCTGTCCGCTCTGTAAGCTCACCTCGACAGAGCCGGTCACGACCTCATCCTTTTTTACCGAAAGCTCCAGCTTCGGCTCGCTGATGAGCAAGCTTCCTGTTTCCCTTGTATATTGTTGATTGTTGATTCGTCTGATACTGTCCTGCAAAGCCTCTTTACCCCCATTGCATTAAGTATACCAAGAATTTGCTTTTCAAACAAGAGTGCTTTCATTATTCCGGCACTGTATCGAACAGTAAAGGTTACAATTCAGCGCTAGTGTGCTGACACGTTCAAATTTGAACTAAATCCGTAAAATATTGGTTCGAGAGTGTATGCAAAAAACGCAGGCGATGCGGGCATCGTCGAGGCTTTTTTACATGCGCTATC
>JAFUZE010000188.1 GCA_017476765.1 Lachnospiraceae bacterium | reverse complement strand
TGATCTCCCTGTTCTCACTCTTACAAATGCAACAGGATTTGGCACTTCAAAGTGTGATGAGAGACACGTTGCAAAGGCTGCCGGCAAGCTTGTATATGCTTTGGCAAATGCAACAGTTCCAAAGGTTAACCTGATTACAGGTAAGGCTTTCGGAAGTGCATATGTAATTATGAACTCAAGAGCCATCGGAGCAGATGTTACATTCAGCTGGCCTGATGCTCAAATTGGAACTATGGATGCAAATCTTGCTGCTAAGATCATGTGCGATGGCAAGGATGCAGAGACAGTATCTAAGGCTGCTTCTGATTATGCTGCACTTCAGAACAATGTTAAGAGTGCTGCTGCAAGAGGCTATGTTGATGAGATAGTTGAGCCTGCTGATACAAGAAAGTATGTAATTGGCGCATTCGAAATGCTTTTTACAAAAAGAGATGAGCGTCCTGCTAAAAAACACGGCACAGTTTAATGAAGGGAGCACTCAAAATGAAACATAAAATGCTTGTTTTGGGCGTAATGCTTAGCTGCCTTCTCACATGCTTTTGCAGAAAGCTTGTCTGTAAATTTCTCAGCTTCCTTGCCGTTCTCATCAAATACTGCTGTTCTGTTTGCAACAAAACCAACAGTAGCGCCGTTAAGCCTGATAAATCCGGTAACCATATCCTTTGCATAGGCTGCCTTGACCTCAAAGAATGCACCGTCATCAGCTATATTGGAAAGAGCAATGGAGGTATCTCCCGCACAGTTTGCAAGATTCTCGCAGGCACGGTTCAGATCGTCCGTGCATTCCGTATAAGAAAGGTTGTCCTCATTGTTGGCAGGCAGAAGACTGATCAGTTCCCTGATCCGGTTAAGAAGCTCTGCCTCCTCTGCCACAACATCAACGATGCCGCTCTCCTCGCTCTGGAACTTTGCATCGGATGTGTCACATTTTCCGATATTGTTTCCTTCCAGGGCATTCGGGGAATTTACGAACAGCTTTGCCTTCTTCTCTTCCATAAAGGTAAAATCTGTCAGTGTCGGAACTAAAGCAAGACCTCCGCCGCATGTACCGAACACAGCCGTAATCTGCGGAATCACACCGGACGCAAGTGTCTGCTTCAGATAGATCTCGCCGAACGCATGGAGCGCATCGGTAGCTTCCTGGAGTCTCAGACCTGCGGAATCGATCAGACCGATCACAGGTGCGCCTGTTTTCAGTGCAAGGTCATAGAGGTTTGTGATCTTCTTTGCATGCATCTCACCGATGGTTCCGCCAAGTACGGAAGCATCCTGACTGTACACATACACAAGATTGCCGTCAATCACTCCATAGCCGGTAATGACACCATCGGAAGGAGTTTCTGTTTGTTTCAAATTAAAATCGGTCGCCCTGGCAGTCACCATTGCGCCAATTTCAACGAAACTGTTGTCATCGAGCAAAGCTGCAATTCTTTGACTCGCTTGTGAAGAATTACTCATTTTGTGGACCTCCATTTTGTATAAATTAGAACAATAACTTTATTTGCAGCTTGACATATTCCAAGCCGCATCCTTAAGAAGTATATCACAGTTTTCAGGGTCAGGCTAGATAGTTTTTCTTATTTTTTGGAAAAAAATGAAGATTCGACATCCTGTATTTTTCCGACCATTTTACCGCATATGACGTGCAGGCAATAGGCAAAATCGATGCGCTCTGCCGCCTCCGCCGCCTCGATCGTCTGCACCTTATAGACCTCACCGTCTACCAGATAACGAATCTGCCCGATTTTTTCTCCTTTTCGGACCGGTGCCGCCACGGTGTCCGGCATCCGCACCTCCGTCTCAATCCGCTCCCCTTCCTTTAGCAAAAGGCCGTCACAAGCCTTTCCGTCACTGCCCTCGGCAATGCGAAGCATAAGGGTGCAGTTTCCCTGAAACAATCCCTCAGGCGCATCCTGAACCCGCACGCTCTTAAGCTGCTCCTCTGTCACTGTCTCGATCGGATGATAGGTGTACGCATCGAGTCCGTACTGCATCAGCATGCGGACATCCGACCACTTCCGCTTCTTATGCGGCGGCCATCCGCACGCAAGCAGCGCTGTAATCAGGTGGCTGTCCCCTCTCTTAAGCGCCCCCACATAGCAGTAGCCGGCATTGTTTGTAAATCCCGTCTTGCCGGACTCCGCCCCCTCCATCATCGAGAGGAATGCGTTATGATTCGTGCACGAATACGTTTTTCCGCCATAGGCGCTGCTGCCGTCCTCCTTCACCGTCACATTGTGAAACGTGTAGGCGGGAGTCTGTGTAATCTTCAAAAACGCTTCCCTCTGCGGGGACTCATTCACGCAGTACGCCATGATGCGTGCCAGCTCCTTTGCCGTTGTACTGTGGATTCCCCTCTCATCCTTTGCATCCAGCCCGTTCGGGGTAATATAGTAGGTGTTCGTGCAGCCGAGCGCCTGTGCCTTTTCGTTCATGAGCGCAGCAAACTCCTCCACGCTTCCCGCCACTCCCTCGGCAATCGCGACCGCACTGTCGTTGTGGCTTTCCAGCATGAGCGAATAGAGCAGATCCGACAGATAAAAGTAATCGCCCTCCTTCGCATTGAGCTGTACATCCGGCATGCCTGCCGCTCTCTTCGATATCTGAACCGGCTTTGTGATGTCGCTGTTTTCCAAAGCCAGAATACAGGTCATGATCTTCGTCGTGCTCGCCATCGGCAGAACCATATCCCCGCTTTTCTCATACAAAACCCTGCCGGATGCCGCATCCATCAGCACCGCCGCCTTCGCATACAATTTACTCTCCGGAATTTTTGCCTGCACAGCTGCCGCCTCTTCCCTGCGGGCTGCACCAAAGCGCACATCAAAGCTTTCCGGAATTTCCCATGCTCCTGTCACTGCCACATCCGAGAAGATCAGGCACAGGCAAAGGAGCACCGCTCCCGCTGTCTTTCTCCCTTTTTTCATATCGTTTCTCTTTCCATACAGCATCATTCATTTATATGTTTTTCCGCAAAAATCTATACGTTGTCCGTCTAGTGTAATCTTTTTCGCCGAACGACATATATTAAGTTAAAATGCGAAAAGGAGTAAGAAAATGCCATCCTTTAATCCCTTTTATGAAAAACCCATTTCCATAGAGAAATCCTTTATGAACTGGGATGAAATGTATCCGGTCTCCTACAACAAATATACGACCGACCCGTTTACCAAATGCCGCATCGTTTTGATGAACGGAACGGAATTTGAAGCGCAGTGGTTTACCCGCAACTTTTCCAGACATTGCAATGACAATGATCTGCGCAGGGAGCTTGCGCTTGTCAGGCGCGTCGAGCAGCAGCAGCAAAAACGCATCAGCCTGTTAAAGCCCGCTGACGAGACGATCTTAGAGCATACGATCAGCTATGAGCAGCTGGCGGTCGATCTGACTGCCGCCCTCGCCAAGCAGGAAAACAACTGCAACGTCAAAAACGCACTGAATTTTGCCCTTCTGGAGGACTTTGACCACCTGTACCGCTACAGCAACCTGCTGAATCTGGAATACAATGTCTATCCGGAAAGGCTGGTGGGCGGCTACACCGAGATCATGCCGGCACGACCGACAATCTCCGAGCACCGTCATCCGTTCGACAGCATTTTCCACGACGTGAATAATGACAAGGTGAGTCTCTTAACCAAACTGAACATTAACATCATCACCGGTGCCGAGCAGCAGACGATGAACTATTATATGAACGTGGCGCCACTCTACTGTAAATCCGACGTCGGACGCCGCCTGTATATGGAAATCGGCATGATCGAGGAAGAGCACGTCAGCCAGTATGAGAGTCTCAAGGACACAAATGCGACCTGGCTGGAGGATTGGCTGATGCACGAGTACACCGAATGTTATTTGTATTATTCGTGCATGATGACCGAAATCGACCGGTATATCCGCCGCATCTGGGAGGAATGTCTGGAGCAGGAGATCAGCCATCTCCACAAGGCAAACGAAATGCTCGAGAAATACGAGAACAAGAACTGGCAGGAGGTGCTCGGCAGCGGCGATATGCCTCCGATTCTCCGGCTCGGCTCCAACATCGACTATGTGAGGGAAATCATAAGAACGACCGTCGGCAACACGCAGAAGAAGGAATGTGTCGTTGCGCTCGACGATTTAAAGCCGGATGCACGCTTCTTCCGGTATCAGGATACTGTCAATGACCCGGTTGACTGTGTACCTAGCCACCAGATCATCGACAAATATATTATGAGCCGCGGTCAGGACTACCGGTTTGAGGTACGTCCGAATCCGATTCGGGAGCTGCGCAACAGAACAAAGGACAATACCTCGCTCGGACGTATTCCTTCCAAGACACCGGAGCAGT
>JAFUZE010000187.1 GCA_017476765.1 Lachnospiraceae bacterium | reverse complement strand
GTAGAGATTATTGCGGTGGAGCCGCTTGGCTCGCCGGTTTTAAACGGCGGTGAGCCGGGACCTCATAAAATTCAGGGAATCGGAGGGGGAGCAACACCTCCGGTCACGGATGAATCCTTGTTCAACGAGGTCATCGATGTGAGCGATGAGGATGCTTACCGCATAGCGGCGGCAGTTCCGAAGACCGAGGGCTTTTCCGTCGGAATTTCATCGGGAGCAGCTCTGTGGGCGGCGATCGAGGTGGCAAAGCGTCCGGAGAATGAGGGCAAGAATATCGTCGTTATTTTGCCGGATGGAGGAGAACGCTATTTATCGAGCGGTCTGTATGACGAAAATGACGGTGAGTGATTGGTAAAAAGCTGTAACGGTTCAACAAATACGAAGCCTTCATATTTGTTGTGCCGGATAACGTGAGAATAGGAGGAGAGGAAGATGGCAGAGTATGCAAGCTGCGGACTTTCGTTCGTGCCAAAGGAGACGAAGGACGGTGCGGAAGTCATTTTGTGGAGTGATGAGCAGGCGGAAGCGGATGCGAAGGAGAGAGGCGTTCGTCCGAGACCGCAGGAAATAAAAGACGAAATCGATGAGAGGGGGGCCTTTGTGCGCCAACCGAACCATTTCCGCACACCGTTTGGAGACGGAGAGGGACAGCTGAAGGCGGAGGCAGGAAGGTATCGCCTGTTCTGGGCGAAGGGCTGCCACTGGTCGAATCGTGCGGCAATCGTGAGGGAGCTGCTTGGACTTCAGGATGCCATCAGCATTAACATTGTGGCTCATTCCGGGGAGACAAACAAATACGGCTGGGGCTTTCGGAACGATTTAAACCATGAGGATCCGGTGCTCGGAATCAAGTTTTTAAGCGAGGTTTACAAAAATGCGGCTCCGGATTATCAGGGTCGCTGCACCGTTCCTGCCTTTGTCGATGTCACGACGAAGAAAATCGTAAACAATGATTATCACCGCCTGACTAATTATCTGGAGGTCGCATTCCGTCCGTGGCAGGCTCAGGATGCACCGGATCTGTACCCGGAAAAGCTGCGCGGGGAGATTGATCAGTTCAATGACTGGCTGTTCCCGAATATCAACAATGCGCACTACCGCATGGCATTCTGTCAGACGCTTGAGGCGTACAAGGAGGCGTTTGATGATTTCTATGCGGCGATGGATACGATCGAGGAGCGGCTGTCAAAGAATCGCTTTTTGTTCGGTGATTATGTGACGGACAGCGATGTGCGCCTTTTTGTGACCCTTGCCAGATGGGATACACATTATTACCGGAACTTGGGACCGCAGCCGAGGCGCGTCATCGATTACAAAAATATCTGGGACTATGCGCGCGATCTGTATGTCATTCCGGCGTTTAAAAATAACACCTATTTCCGTGATTTCTCGCGGGAGGACAGACACGGAAAGCTGTTTGCATCGTTTAATGCAAGGTTTGTCGATCAGATTCCGTATGAGGAAATATGGTCTGCCCCGCAGGAGCGTGCGAAATTATCAAAGACACCGGAGGAGAAATTCCTGCGCCATACGAAGTCATAAAAACAACCAGAAATCGATACGAAATGGACAGTGCCCCGCTTTTTTGCGGGGCTTTTTTGCCGGAACCTATAGAGCGCAAAATGATACCGATCAGTGAAAATAGTATGTACAAATATCGCAAAATCTGACATAATGGATTTAGTGTAGCGAATTGCAAAACGCTCCGCGAGATGCCTTAAGGCATCAGAACAAAAGAAAGGGCTCATACAGAGTATAGGTAAAGGCAGGATGGGAATTACAAGTCTTATCAAAATCGGTGCGATTGTCATTGTTGTAATCTTTTTGTTGATTATCTTATTTACGAGCTACGTCAAGGCTCCGCCGGATCGGGCATTTATTATCTCCGGTCTTAAGAAGGAGCCGAAGATTCTGATCGGACGAGCCGGACTGAAGATTCCGTTTTTTGAGCGTCTCGATAAGCTTTATTTAGGGCAGATGTCGGTCGATATCAAGACGGAACAGTCCGTACCGACGAACGATTTTATCAACGTAAACGTCGATGCGGTCGCAAAGGTACGGATTCAGCAAACACAGGAGGGCATTCAGCTTGCGGCGAAGAACTTCCTGAATAAAAGTGCACAGCAGATTACCGATGATCTGCAGGATTCTTTGCAGGGTAATATGCGTGAGATCATAGGAACACTTTCCTTAAAGGAGATCAACACTGACCGGGATTCCTTTTCCGATCAGGTGATGGAGAAGGCTTCGAAGGATATGGCGAAGCTCGGTATTGAGATTATCTCCTGCAACATACAGAACGTCACGGATGAGAACGGACTCATTGCGGACTTAGGTATGGACAATACGGCAAAAATCAAGAAGGATGCAGCTATCGCTAAGGCGCAGGCGGAGCGTGATATCAAGGTCGCAGAGGCGGAGGCAGACCAGATTTCCAACGATGCGAGAGTCGCTGCCGATACGGAGATCGCACAGCGCAACAATCAGTTGGCAATCAAGCAGGCAGAGCTGAAAAAGGAGTCCGATATCAAGCGCGCCGAGGCGGATGCGGCGTACAAGATTCAGGCGCAGGAGCAGGAGAAGAGCATCCAGACGGCAACCGTCAATGCGCAGATCGCAAGAGCGGAGCGCGAGGCGGAGCTGAAACAGAAGGAAGTTGAGGTCAAGCAGCAGGAGCTGGCGGCTGAGATCGAGAAGAAGGCAGATGCGGATAAGTACGCAGCCGAGCGTATTGCGGAAGCCGACCTGATCAAACGTCAGAAGAATGCGGAGGCTGCGAAGTTCGAACAGGAGAAGCAGGCGGAAGCGCGCAAGGCACAGGCGGAGGCAGACAAGTTCGCCGCAGAGCAGGAGGCAGCCGGTATCAAAGCGAAATACGATGCGGAGGCAGCCGGTGTATCCGCGAAGGGTAAAGCGGAGGCGGAAGCGATCCGTGCTAAGGGTCTTGCAGAAGCAGAGGCAATGGAAAAGAAGGCGGAGGCTTACCAGAAGTACAACAAGGTCGCTATGACAGAGATGATTATCAATGTCCTGCCGCAGCTTGCAGGAGAGATTGCCAAGCCGCTCGGTCAGATCGACAAGATCACGATTATCGGCGGCGGCTCTGACGGCGGCAATGGTGTCGGCACGGTGGCGGACAATGTACCGATCGTCATGAGCAAGCTGTTTGAGTCTGTGCGTGAGACGACGGGCGTTGATTTGAAGGAGGTCATGAGGTCGGAGACCTACGATGCGAAGGTCAACAAGAACGTCAACGTGACAGGACTTCCGCAGGAAGCCGCGGTTGTGAACATCAACCAGAACCCGCAATCGTAGGAATGCAGGAAAAGAATCCCTTTACGAGAGGCGAAACGTCTGTCGAAGAAGGGATTCTTTTTTATTGAGTGTCTGAGCGGAAATGGGGCTTCCCTATCGATCAGACAAAAAAGCACTACAGCAGCTTGTTCAGCACACCGTCCGCATCGATGCCGGGATGGGTCAGGTAGAGTCGGCAAAGCTGCTCGGTCAGGGACCTTGAGAGTTTGTTTCCGGAGCAGATCTCGTCAACGGAGCGCCCCTTTTCGAGGTCCTTGATGACGGAGGAGATGAGGCGCTGCATGTCCCGCTTGTCCATGCTGGAAAAGTCGGTGACTGCGCCTGCTGAAAGGTCGATTCTTTCGATGTGAAAGCTGCCGTTTTCCTCTGCGGTAAGGACTGCCATCGTGACCGGCAGGGAGAAGCGTCTCGGTCCGCAGCTGCCTGGATTTAAAAAGGTCTGCCCGCCGATTCGTTTCTCCTCGTATTTATGGGAATGCCCGTAAACAATCAAATCGTAAGACTCCAATGCTTCCCCGCACATCTTTTTGTTATGAATCATAAAAATCCGGATGCCGAACAGCTCAAGGCTGAGCGTTTGCGGCAGAATCCCTGACAGAGTCTTGTCCGTGTTGCCGGCGACGGCATGAGTCGGTGCAATCAGGCGAAGCGTCTCAAGTATGCGCATATCGCTTAAATCTCCCGCATGCAAAATGACTTCACAGCCGGTAAGAACCGACTTTACTTCATCGCGCAGTAAGCTGTGTGTATCCGAAAGAATGCCGATTTTGTGTGTCATATCCGAAAGCCTCCGATAAAAAAGTATAGGCACCGTTACCGGTCACGGAGTGAAAAGCAGCGGTGTATGTTACCATTCAGCGTTTGACTACGGACGCTGGAAGCAGCGTACTGGTCGATAGATGAATGGTAACCGGTGTATTTATTATAACAGAAGATGAAGGTGTCTGCATGTTTACAGCTGCCGATTCTTCTGTTATAATAAACAGAACAAATGTTCTAAAAGACGGCTGCTTTAAAAGGGTGTGGACAGAATGAGAGAGATTATTTTTCATGTGGATGTAAATTCCGCTTTTCTGAGCTGGGAAGCGGTATATCGATTAATGGAATTGGGAGAGACGGAGGATCTTCGTGAGATTCCCTCGGCGGTGTGCGGGGATATCAAAACGCGCCACGGAATCATTCTGGCGAAATCCATGCCGGCAAAAAGATGCGGCGTAAAGACGGCGGATACGATTTCGGAAGCGCTCAGAAAGTGCCCGAATATGAAGATGGTGGCGCCGAGGCGTGATTGGTATCACCGATGTTCAAAGGCATTTATTGAGATTTTGCGCGAGTATTCGCCGGTTGTCGAACAGTTTTCCATCGATGAGGCGTTCATGGATATGACAGGCACACAGTCGTTGTGGGGAGAACCGATTTTTGCAGCAGACCGCATCAAGGACCGGATTTACAAGGAGCTTGGCTTTACGGTCAATATCGGCATCTCGACAAATAAGCTGCTTGCCAAGATGGCATCTGATTTTGAAAAGCCCGACCGGGTTCATACCCTTTTTCCGGAAGAAATCGAGGATAAGATGTGGCCGCTTCCGGTGCGGGATTTATTTTTCTGCGGCAAGGTGACGGCAAAACGGCTCGGTTCGTTGGGAATCCGCTCGATTGGCGATCTGGCAAATACGGATGTCGGCTTCTTAAAGGATCAGCTGAAAAAGCAGGGGGAGATTCTGCATGCGTTTGCCAACGGCGAGGATGTCTCGCTTGTCTCGGAGGAGCGGCCGGATAACAAAGGGTATGGCAACAGCGTGACGCTGCCCTTTGATGTGACGGAGACGCAGGAGGCGTATCGGGTACTTCTTTCTCTGTGTGAGAAGGTCGGCACGAGGCTGCGCAAGGACGGGGTGAAGATTTCCGTCATAGCCGTATCCTTCAAAAGTGATGCGCTCAGGACGAGCAGACATCAGCGGACGCTGGATGCGCCGACGAATCATACGCAGGAGATTTACCGGCAGGTGATGCATATTTTTGATGAGCTGTGGGACGGACAGACGCCGATCCGCCTGCTGGGCGTGCACACAAGCGGCGTGACGGGCGAGGATGCGGAAACGCAGCTGAATCTGTTTACGATGGACAAGCAGGACAAATACAGAAAGCTGGACAGTGCGATTGATCAAATTCGGGAAAAGTATGGTGAAAACTCAATTTTTCGGGCAACCTATTTACAGGGCGGAAAGCGTGAGGGGCTTTCGGGGGGCAGCGCGGACGAAACGTGAGGATAGGAAAAGAGGATGATTTAGCGCACATGCATAGATCAGGTGTTTGTGGAAGCGTTTCGCAAGTACCGATCATGCGTAAATCTCGGAAGGGAGACGGGAAAATTGGCGGAGCATGTTTATCTCTGCATTGATTTAAAATCCTTTTATGCATCGGTGGAATGCGTCGCACGGGGACTTGACCCTATGACGACCAATCTTGTCGTGGCGGACCCGGAACGGACGGATAAGACGATTTGTCTGGCTGTTTCCCCGTCGATGAAGGCTCTGGGTGTCAGAAACAGATGCCGGGTGTTTGAGATACCAAAGCAGATCGACTATATTATGGCGGTGCCGAGAATG
>JAFUZE010000186.1 GCA_017476765.1 Lachnospiraceae bacterium | reverse complement strand
GTATCGCCCGCCTTAGCATTCGCATTCAGCTCCTGAACCTGTGGCTTTTCGGGAGCTTCTGCACTATCGCCCAATCCATCATGGCTGCCGGAATCCGCATCCGGAAGATCCACTCCGCCGTCCGCTGCATCGTCAGCTCCTTCATTCTCCGGAAGCCCTTCATCCTCTGCAGCCTCATTCTTCTTAGCGCTGTCTCTGCCAAAATCATAATCCATTTCAAGATCGGCTCCTGCAGCCGCGCCTGCCAGACCGCCTGCCGCCCATTGTCCAAAATCTACTGCCTTATCGGCGATTTTCCCACCGACACTCTTTTCTTCTTTCTCCGACGCACCTGTACCGCCGCTCGACTTGCCTCCTGCACCGCCGCTCGACTTGCTTCCTGCACCGCCGCTCGACTTGCTTCCTGCGCCGCTGCCGCCATCCTCTGCGTCCGGCAGATCCACACCGTCTTCTCCCGCAATGTCCGATCCGGCATTCTCCGGAAGTGCTCCGTCTTCCTCTGAGTCCTCGTCTCCGTCTTCCTCATTGTCTCTGCCAAAATCGTAATCCATTTCAAGGTCTGTTCCTGCGGCTGCGCCTACCATACCGCCTGCTGCCCATTGTCCAAAATCCACTGCCTTATCGGCGATTTTCTCACCAATACTCTTATCCTTATCATCCGATGCGCCGCCGGAGCTTTGGTTTCCTTTGCCGCCGTCTCCTTCTCCGGCGCTGCTCTTTTTCGGAAGCTCTCCGTCTTTTTTACCGCCTGCGCCGCCGCTCTTTTTAGGCTCTCCGCCTGACTTGCCGCCTGCTCCTGAGCCACTGCCTGCTCCCGAGCCGCCGTCTGCACCGTCCGAACTGCTGCCTGCTCCCGAGCCGCCGTCTGCACTGCCTTCAGAGCCAAGCTGGCTCTTTTGCGGAAGCTGCTCCTTCTCTCCGCCGCCTTCACCGCCCTCCGATGAAGACGAATCGCCGCCTTCTTTTTTGTCACCAAACGCCTTGCCCGCTAAAGCTGCCGCGCCGCCGGTTGCCAGATTGATAGCGCCGCCGGCTGCCGCGCCGACCAGACCCCGCATGGCGCTTCCCACAGAGTCTGACGCGCCGATCGCCTGCATGCCCGCGTTATCCGCCAGAATACCGGTCACCACGCCGCTGGCCTTTCGTGCCGTCAGAAAAGCAACGATGATCATAAGCAGCTTTGCCAGATAGTTTACAGGTGCCGCCCAGTTGACCGCTGCCCATGAGCCCGGCAAGGTGGTCCAGTCAAAGAGCACCAGATCGCCGGACGTGATGATCGGGATAAAAAGCTGCACGACCCGCACCGAGAGCACTGTGGCAAATACCGAAAAGTTCTGAATGATAAACGCCGTCAGCCACTGCTTCGCCTTGGCGCCGTTATCCAGCGACCATGTGGCAAAAAACGGCGGTGCGATGAGGTACAAGAAGATAACGTTAAAAATTCTCGCGATACAGTTCCCGACGATGGCCAGAAGCTCCGCTGCCATAAAAATCGCCGTCAGGTATATATAAACAAAATCAATTTTGGAAACACTAAAGGATTCCTTTACATCGTCATAGTTATAGATGGACATGTCGGTTTCCGAATCCTCCGATTCCAGATAAAACCTGCCGCGCAGTGCATCCGTCACGGAAGGATTCTTGTTAAAATCCTCATTTTCCGCCGCATCCATCGTGCCCGCCAAAAAGCACATCCGATCAAGGGGAATGCTGCTGTTTGAGGAGAAGTTCTCCGCACTGGTTCTGGAAAAATGCTTGAGCGGAAAGAAATTCTTGTCCGTATGCATGATATCCATGACCTCCATGAGCGCACTGGACATCTCATCATAATAGACATCCGCCCTTGCCGGCTCGGAGAGCCCTTTGGCATTCGCAATCCTCTGGAGGGCATTCTGCCAGTTGTTGATCTGATTTCCTTCCTTGTCCTTTCTCGGATAAGGATAATCAAAAACCCCCTGCTTTTGCAGCCACTCCATCTCCGGCCGGATCTCATTGAAGCAGGCATTGAGATTGTAACGGCTGTTATAGGTCGGGTTAAACGAATAATTGCCGATCGTGTTTAATACTCTCGCCATCGCAGAGAGCTCATCATCCGTGTACTCCCTGTCCAGCTCCAGATGGAGGGACGACGCGTTTTCAAATAAAACTCCGATCTGGTTGAGCAAAACGTCGGAAAACTCCAAAACGACAGTCATTCCAAAAGAGAGGGAGATCATAAAGAAAATGCTGCGCAGCAGATTCCCGATAATCCCGCCGATAGACATCTGGTTTTTGTCGTTAAGATCAAAAATCTTGCGGATGAGGGCAATAATGGCGAACCCGAACGCCATCGCGATCCCGATCAGTGCCATCCCCCAATACGCGTTCGTGACGGACTGATTGTGAAAAAACACATTCATCAGCTTGGTTGGCTTCCCCTGATAGTATACCGGTTTAATTCCGGCAAATATCTCATAAATACGGTAAAGCGCCCGCACGATCCCGCACAGGACAATCGCAACGACATATCTGAGAAACGCAATCCATTCCAGTACTTGATCAAATATACCTGTAATCCATTTTGGCATCTTTTCCTTCCTCCTACAGAGACTCCCAAAGCAAAGCTTACCTGACCCGCATCCGCCGTCTGGATATTTGCAAATACGCAACCAGCGCCGCAACAATAGCGATAAACAGAGCAAAGAACACAACGCTCTGGGCATTCAAATATAACAAGATCGTAACATAATAGGTATTGGAATTCCCTGCCTTGTCCGTGACCGTGAGCACATACTTGCCCATCTGGCTGAGGGTCGCCCTCCGGGGCGTATATTCGCTCCCATCCTTAAGACAGGTAACCGTGTCACCCTTCTCAAGCCCTGCATAGGTGACCGGTCCTCTTGCCCTGCCCCGTTCATCCGCTCCCGTAAAGGTCAGCTCGGGTGGTGTGTGATCCACAGTGAGGCTAAGAGTATAGGAAAGCCCTGCCTTTGGACAGCCGTATTCAATGCTGTATTCCCCCTCAGTCAAAAGCTCTACACGGGAGGTCGGACCGGATAAATCCTGCCCGTCCCTTGTGACAGATGTCACGTAAAAGGACTCCGGCATACTGTAATAATTGAGGCTTCCCGTCGTAGTGGAAGTGATGGTAAAGGACAAAAGATCCTCGTTTTCACTCCCGTTGCCGATGCGAAGCACATATCCTCCCGGCTCACTGATGGCTGAGAGCGCCGGCTTTTCCACAACGTTTCCATCCTTGTAAAGAGTCGTCGCCACTCCGCCCGGCACTACAATGCTGACCTTTTCCTTTGTCACCATCCCATCCGCCACATTGGCACCGATCTCGGCTCCGAACCTCGGAGAAATAAAAACAAACCCTTTCTGATCGAAATCATAATACATCGTATCGGAAAGCTGCACCCTGCCGGTCGTCTGTCTTTGCTGCGCCCCGCTCGTCACAGGCAATCCCGTCACGACGTCCAGCTCGCCCTCATAGTCGTCATCCACCTGTCTCACGTCCAGCCCGCTTCCGGAAAAGCCTTCCTCCGTCTCTCCTCTGCCGGTCACCAGTCTGTCGGTCCACTCCGGCATCGAGGTAGACTCATCCATGCGGTTCTCATCCGACACGTCTGACGCATTTGCGTCCGGCACCTGCGTGCCTGCAGTTGTCTGTGTGTCTGCACCGGTCTGCGTATCTGTCGTTGTCTGTGTGTCCGCACCGGTCTGCGTACCTGTAGTCGTCTGCGTACCCTCGGTCGTCTGTACGCCCTCCGCACTGGTCTGCGCACCTGTAGTCGTTTGCGCGTCCGTAGTTGTCTGCCCGGTCTGCGTTGTCCCGGATCCCGACGTCTGTCCGGCGGTATCTCCCGGAAGCTCGCCCGCAGTAAAGTCATTCCCTGTCGCAGAGACCTCCGCGCAGGGCAGCATCATATGAAATACAAGCAGTCCTGCGGCAAATATCGCCGCGTGCATCCTATAACGAATCGTGTTCTTTTTCATGCAGCTTTCCTTCCGCATCGGAACCTTTCATACATAACACAGCAGGCTGTGCGATTCCGTTGCATGTAATCTCATCTTTTATTTCGTATCCTGATTTCCGGGATTAGGAACTTCCACACAGCGTTCTGTCTTGTCACTGCGTGCCGCCCTCGCCCATACCGATTTCATCCGTGCCGCCCTCGCCCGCATCCGACGCATTTGCAGCATTCCCACCTGAAGCGTTTTCATCTGCACCGGACGATTCATCCGCATCGGTTTCGCCCGTGCCTCTTTCGACCGCACCGGTTTCATCCGTTTCGCCACCCTCGTCGTCAGACTCATCGATGCCTGTATGATTCTCAGCCGCGAACGCCTCCGGCACATGGGTCTGTCCGCCCTCATAAGAGGCCTCCGAAACGGACAGCGTGCCGTCCGCCGAATTGGTTACCACAAGCCGGATGCCAAAGCCTGCCAGCTCACTGTTTGCCGTAAATGCGCAGCTTCCCGCATCATTTCCCTTAAAATAGAAGGTCCATGCGGTCAGATCCGAGCTGATCCGGTCATTCGATTTCCAGATATGAAGGTTCGGATCCTCGTACCACTCCCGTCCCTCCTCTGCGGCGGTCTCATCATCGATCATGCCATTGTCCGCATAATAATCCGCCTGCTGCTGCGCCTCTATCTCGTCACCATATTCCTCACGAAGCTTCGCAATCTGCTCATCGATCGCCCGCAGGGCAGCTACCACCTCCGGGTCGTCGATGTCGGAATAGTCCTCCTGCCATTCCTCGTCCGGCGCCGCTTCGGTCTGCTCTGTGCCGTTTTCGGCATTTCCCGTCTCATCCGTACCGGTTTCCTCACCTGAATCCTCCGCGCCGGCTTCCCTTCCGGACGTCTCCGAACCGTCATCGATATTTTCCATAGAAATCTCCCAGTCGTTAAGGAGCGGAAGCGTAAGCACAAGCTCACCGTTTTCATCAATCTGGTAATGGCAGGCGTAAGGCGTATCCTGCGCCACATACACAATGCCCGTCATCTCCTGCTGGCTGATATCCTCAACATGTGCAAGGAGCTTTCCCTTTTCGTTTGCCGACACGGAAATGCGGACGGAGATCGTGTCGGTGACATCATTTTCTCCGATCATTTCCACCAGACCCGCACTGTTATAGCTGACAGTAGGCTCCGTCGTGCCGATTCTCCGGCGGGTGAAGGTGATCTGGTAGCTGCCTCTTTCCTCCGTCGGCTTGATCAGGTATTTGACCTTGCCGTTTTTTTCCTTTCCTTTTTGCTTGATGGCAACGGGAGGCTCCTCGATCTGCGGTTCCATAAGGTTGCCGTCCAGATCCATCTGGGTAAACTCCTCCGCCTCAAGCGTATATTCCCAGTTGTACTCCGGGCTCTTGCTTCCGTCCAGCCGGATGACCAGCCGTCCGTTTGCCTTTTCTCGAATTTCATAGGGGTAATCGGTTCCGCCCTTATAGATTACGGTTTTTCCGCAGCCCGCCAGATACAAGGGCAGAATACAGACTGCCGCAATCATGGCTGCCAGACGGAGCTTTGTGGATATCGTCTTTTTCTTCATCATGCATCTCTTCCTGCTATCGCTATACTCACGAACACAATACTTTGCCGGAGCTCTGCCGCAAGCATCGCTTAAGCCGCGTTCATAAGTCATCTGTATTGGCAAAATATAATGTAATTGGTCTAAAAACTGTTCTCATTGGCTGACCCATCCGTCCCGCGTTTGCCGGATGCCGTCGTAAAGGACGCCTTATTCCCCTCGATGAGCGAGGACATCATGCAGTCGGTACTGTATATACTCGAGAAGGTAATGGTGCCCTTGTTGGTAATCTTGATGTTCTCACCGGATACGGATTTGACCGAGCCCTCGTCGGCGCTGATCAGTCCCCCGCCGGTTCCGGTGTTGGTCACAAGCATATTGGCAGCCTTGTAGTCCTTTTTAAAATAAAACCTCGCCGCTCCCTTGTCGGTGAGCTGGTAACCGGCATGCAGCTCGGCTCCCCTGCGGTTCTCGATCTCGGCGTCCGAGTTCATGATCAGCCGGTTTACCATCACAAATCCGAAGTTGTACATCTTGCCGCCGTCTGTAAGCTTGAGCTGTCCCACATTCGCATAGGCAGTCGAGGACGGATCCGTCCTTCCGAGCGCCAGACGCGCGTTGTTCATCACGACGAGGGATCCGCCGTTTTTCACCTCAATGGATCCGCTTCCACTCTTTGGGGTGTCCCTGCTGTAAGTCATCAGGGTCGCCCCCTCCTGTATGACGAGGGTGCCGCCGTCCACAACGATCTTTCCGTTCAGAAAGCTGGTGGAGTTGATACTCATAACCGCCCCCTTGTTCACCGTCGTCACGGTTCCCTCCGGCAGGACGGAGTTTTTGGTCAGTGCCGTCACCTGCCCGCCGTTGACCCAGATCCCTGACGGATACCTGGT
>JAFUZE010000185.1 GCA_017476765.1 Lachnospiraceae bacterium | reverse complement strand
TCAAACAGCACATACAGGTTCCGGTCCGTCACAACGCTTCTGCACATGTGAAGCGCCATTCTGACACTGTCTGCACGAAAAAAAATCCATGCAAATGCCACGAGAACAAAGGTCTTGATCTGCAAAAGAAGCCGGAAGGAAGCCGTCTTTGTCCGGATGTGCAGCTTTTCGGCAAGCGATGTTAAGACCGGAGCGAGCGCATCCTCGGCTATCTGATAAAGTCCGTGCAGCATCCCCCATACGAGAAAGCTGAGCCCTGCCCCATGCCAGATACCGCTGACCAAAAAGGTCAATAGCAAATTTATGTATTTTCTTAGCTTTCCTTTTCGATTTCCGCCAAGCGGAATATAGACATAATCCTTCAAAAAGCTGCTCAGGGAAATATGCCATCTGCCCCAGAACTCCTTGACACTGCAGCTGAAATACGGATGATCAAAATTATCGATCAGATGAATGTCAAACAAACCGGCGCTCCCCCTTGCAATGCACACACACCCCGCAAAATCCGCATACAGCTGAATGCTGTACAAAAAAGCGCCAATTAAAACATAAACGCCGCCATACGTCTCGTATTCCCCGAAGATTCGGTTGACGATGATCGCCGCATTGTCCGCAACGACAAGCTTTTGGAAAAAGCCCCACAGCATCAGCATCAGGCTTTCGATAAAGCGGGTGTACACAAACCGGTGCTCCTTTTGAAACTGCCCGGAGAGCTGCTTAAAGCGCGGAATCGGTCCCTGCAGAATCTGCGGGAAAAAGCTGACGAACAAAGCGTAGCGCAGCAGATTTCTTTCCGGCTCTATCTTACCCTTCTGCACATCCACCATATAGGCGATGATCTGCAGTGTGTAGAACGAAATCCCGATCGGTACGATCGCGGCAAACCGCTGCCAAAAGCCCCCAGCCAGAAACGGAAGCCGGAGAAACACTTTAAAAAACAACAGCAGAAAGAGATTGGCAAAAATTGCCACCGCCAACCAGAGCTTTTTTTTCTTTTGCAGATGCTGTTTACCGCATCGGCTGCAGTACATTCCATACAAATACGAGCTGACAATGCCAAAAAGCAAAAACAGACTGCCTGCCGGAGAACTCACCGCATAAAAAAACATACCCAAAAGGAGCAGCCAGATCCACTGCCCCTTCTTCGGTATGCAATAATAAACGAGTACGCCTATAAGCAAAAACAATCCGTAGGATAACGAAACGAAGCTCACTCTGCCATTAACCTCTCCAATGTTTTTCGAATTTCTTTAATAAAATTCTCACTATTTAATACTGTAACATCTTTTAAGGAAGTAATCAATGCCAAATCCTTCGTCATCTTGCCATCCTCGATCGTCTGAAGCGTCGCTGCCTCAAGACGGTCGGCAAAAGTGCAAAGCTCACCGATGTCATCCAGCTCGCCGCGCTTTCTCAGTGCACCTGTCCATGCAAAGATCGTTGCGACCGAGTTTGTGGACGTCTCCTCTCCCTTTAAGTGCTTGTAGTAATGTCTCTGCACTGCTCCGTGTGCCGCCTCATACTCATAGACACCCGACGGGGACACGAGCACGGAGGTCATCATTGCAAGAGAACCGAATGCCGAGCTGACCATGTCGCTCATCACATCGCCGTCATAGTTTTTACAAGCCCAGATAAAGCCGCCCTTTGCCTTCATCACGCGTGCCACCGCATCGTCAATCAACGTGTAGAAGTACTCAATGCCGGCTTCCTTGAACCTCGCATCATATTCCTTCTCATAAATCTCCTGGAAGATATCCTTAAAATTGTGATCATATTTCTTGGAGATCGTATCCTTCGTCGCAAACCACAGATCCTGCTTCGTATCCAGTGCATAGTTAAAGCAGGCGCGCGCAAAGCTTGCGATGGACTTATCCGTATTGTGAATACCCTGAATGATGCCCGGAGCGGTAAAATTGTGGATTGTCTCGCGAATCTCCTCTCCGTCCTCACCGGTAAATACGAGCTCCGCCTTCCCGGCACCCGGAACCTTGATCTCGACATTCTTGTACACATCTCCATAGGCATGTCTTGCGAGGGTAATCGGCTTCTCCCAGTTCTTTACGCACGGCTCGATGCCCTTTACGACGATCGGCGCACGGAAAACCGTACCGTCAAGCGCTGCACGAATCGTCCCGTTCGGACTCTTCCACATTTCCTTCAGGTTGTATTCCGTCATGCGCGCTGCGTTCGGCGTGATCGTCGCACACTTGACGGCAACCCCGTATTTTTTCGTCGCCTCCGCACTGTCGACCGTCACCTGATCGTTCGTCTCATTTCTGTGCTCGAGACCGAGGTCATAATACTCTGTTTTCAAATCAATGTACGGGCATAACAGCTCGTCCTTGATCATCTGCCAGAGAATCCTCGTCATTTCGTCTCCATCCATCTCCACCAAAGGTGTCGTCATTTGAATTTTGCTCATGTTTTTTCCTCCTGCTCTCTCTATCTTGATTGTCTTTGCAAAAACACCGTACTCCGGCATTGCCTATTCCTTCTCAAACGCATGTTCAAAATTATTTTGCAGCATATTATTATAAGCATTGATCATATGCTGGTTTGCAAGCTCCTCCGCCAGCTTCTCATCCTTATTTTTGATCGCCTCCATGATCAGGCGGTGCTCCTGCGTCGAAGCCTTGATCCGGCTCTCATTGGCGAGCGTCCTGCGCCGCACCCGGTACACATACTGGTGAAAATCTCTGAGCGTGTGCGCAAGCATCTTGGAGCTGCACGCCTCATACATGATCTCGTGAAACCGGTTATCCAGCTCCGCAAACTGCTCCGTATGGCCCCGCTGCTCATGAAACTCCGACAGATAAATGTTTTCCTCCATCTCGCTTAGCTGCTCCGGTGTAATATACCTTGCCGCCCATCTGGCACACAGTCCCTCAAGCATCGAGCGCATCATATAAATATCCTGCACATCCTTGAGCGTGATGCCGGTCACATATGCGCCTTTGTTCGGAATCATCTGAATCAGCCCTTCGAGCTCCAGCTGCCGGAACGCTTCCCTGACCGGAGTTCTCGAAACGCCGAGCTCCTCGCCGATCGCCGACTCCCGCAGTTCCTCGTTTTCCTTATATTTTCCGTCTAAAATATCGTCTCTCAGTTTATGAAAAACTCTGCCGCGCAACGAATACGTATCCGGCGCGTTGTCCTTCACATGATAGTCACTCATATCCGAATGCTCCTTACTCTCTGCAATCCGTCTTTCTATTCTATCACGAATTGTCTGAATTTTCAAAGCCCGCAAAGCTTACGCCCAGTTTATCGCAGGCACGCCGAATCTCCGTAACGAGCTCCGAATCCGTCAGAACGGTCACGCGTCCGTTTGCGTACTCCTCATCGACCCACTTTTTAACCTCAAGGACGATCGGATCGTTTTTCGCAATCTGCGCATGCTCCGCCAGCTTAAAGTATCGGTTCATCCAGTGGGCGATGCCTGCAAGACCGGAGGTGTTCGATACCGCACATAAAACCGGACGGTTCAAAAACTTCTCGGTGTCAAAAATATTGTATATTTCTTCATTCTTTAACAGCCCGTCCGCGTGAATACCGGCGCGGGTCACATTGAAGTTCTTGCCGACAAACGGTGTACGCTCCGGAATCTGGTAGCCGATTTCCTTCTCATAATACTCGGCAAGCTCCGTGATGACGGTTGTATCCATCCCGTTTAAGTGCCCTTTGAGCTGTGCATATTCAAACACCATCGCCTCCAGCGGCGTGTTGCCGGTACGCTCTCCGATGCCGAACAGCGACGTATTGATACCCGAACAGCCATACAGCCATGCCGTCGTGGAGTTGGAAACCGCCTTATAAAAGTCGTTGTGCCCATGCCACTCGATCAGGTCATGCGGTATGCCGGCATGCTTGTGAAGCGCATAGATAATTCCCTGTACACTTCTCGGAATCACTGCGCCCGGATAATTGACACCGTATCCCATCGTGTCGCAGGCACGCACCTTGATCGGGATATGGTATTCCTCCATCAGCTTCATCAGTTCGATGCAGAACGGAACGACATACCCGTAAATATCCGCCCTCGTAACATCCTCGAGATGGCATCTCGGGCTGATTCCCTCATCGAGACAGTCGCGGATGACGGACAGATAATGCTCCATCGCCTGCTTCCTGTCCATTTTCATCTTGAGAAAAATATGGTAGTCCGAGCAGCTGACCAAAATTCCGGTCTCCTTCATACCCATCGACTTCACGAGCTTGAAATCCTCCTTGCTCGCCCGAATCCAGCTCGTGACCTCCGGAAACTCGTAACCTCTCTCCATGCATTTATATACCGCATCCCGATCCTTTTTGCTGTACAAAAAGAATTCCGACGCCCGAATCATCCCGTTCGGTCCTCCGAGCCTGTGCAGATAATCGTAAATCGTCACAATCTGCTCGGTCGTATACGGAGCTCTCGACTGCTGTCCGTCGCGGAAGGTCGTATCCGTAATCCAGATTTCCTTCGGCATATTGTGCGGAACGATCCTGTCGTTGAACGGAATCTTCGGCACCTCCGAATACGGGAACATATTGCGGAACACATTCGGCTTCTCCACATTGTCCAGAATGTACATATGCTCCTCAATCTCCAGCAGATTGTTCTTCTCATTCATCGTGACCGGTCTGTTTAAAAAAGCGGAATCATTTTCGTTTATCATATCATTTCTCCCTATCGTCTGCAACATCTGTATTCCTGTGCATCGGTATAATTGTATACAATCTGTCCTGTTCTGTCAATGCCTTTCCGTTGCAGAGGGGCAATCGTTAGTTACTATTCACGGACGGTTCGCCGTGAATGGTAACAATCGCTATATCCTGCCATTACAATTCCGTAATTCAGCACTTCACCAATACACAGCAGCCGGCACAGTATAGTACTCTCTCGGGGTACTTGAAAAACGCCGGTTTTTGGCGTGCGTGCTTTGCGCGCTTAGTACCGATGCGTTTTTCATGTAGCGCAAGCGTGCCCCGAAGAGCACTATATCGTGCCGGCCGCGTCCGTGGCTGACCGCCGGAGCGCCCTATGCTATAGCTGCATCCTGACAAACGCTGAAAATAGCTGCAATTACAGTCCTACAGGTTCAGCAGCCGTTTGATATCCAGCATTCCCCACCCCTGCTTTGTCCACGGTTCTCCCAAGTCCGCTGCACTGTGGGTCAGCTTCTGAACCATCTGGCGCGCCGACATTCCCGGATACCGTTCATATGCCAGTGCGAGTGCTCCTGCGACAAGCGGCGTCGCCATACTTGTACCACTCTTTGCGGTATATCCGTTTAATCCGCAGGAGACAATCTCTGTGCCGGGTGCTACGATGTCCGGCTTTTTGAGCATCCGTCTGCCGGGACCTCTGCCCGAATACTCCTCACACATTTTTGTATTCTGAAAGGTAAAGGCTCCGTCATGGCAGCCTACGCTGACTGCATGCCGGTCGGAGCCTATGACCGAAATACTGCCCTCCGCAGGACCGAAATTGCCGGCTGCGGTTACGACGATCACGCCGAGCTCAAACGCTCTCCGAATCAGGGCGTTTACGTTTCTGACTCTTGCAAGCGAACCGTCATCCTTTGCATTTTGCCTGCTTCCCGCAGAAATGTTAATGACCTTTAAGTGAAATTTTTCCTGATTGGACAAAAGCCATTCCAGCCCCTCCATCAGCTTGTCGTAGTCGCCGTCCCCGTTTTTTTGCAAAACCTTTGCCACATAGAGCCCGGCATCCGGTGCAACGCCCCTGTAAGTGCCGCCTGAGAGAAGTCCGTTCCCGCACAGGACTCCGCATACAAAGGTGCCGTGTCCGCTGTCATCGTAAGGTTTCTTTTTCCCGTATATACAATCCCGAAATTCCGCGATACTGCCTTGAAGATCCGGATGCAATGCCACTCCGGAGTCCAGCACGCCGATCCCGATCTGCTTTCCGGTAATTCCTCTTTCGTAAGCCAAATCGCAGCCAATCTGTTTTCGAACTCTATCCACACAAAAAAACTCCTAAGCTTTCTATTACTATATGCTCAGAAGTTTTTTTTGATTAGATACAGCTCTTACCATTCGGGTGCGAAACACAATCTTCAGCTTGCCTTTTCTACCTGTGCAATCGCTGTTTTATTCATAATAATACGACAGTTTTTGTTGCTGCCGAATTCCACGACAACGGTCTGATCCTCGTCATCGATATCGATGATCACGCCGTAAAAGCCGCTCGTCGTCATGACGGAATCACCAATCGCCATCGAAGAGAGAAGCGCATCCATCCTCTTTTGCTCCTTCCTCTGAGGACGAATCATCAAAAAATAGAGAAACGCCACAATACCGATAATATAGACAACCAGCACAACACCCGACATGTTGCCTGAAGCTGCCGCCTCCTGTGTCAAAAACATCTGTTTTCCTCCTTTATCTGGTCAGAATAAAATCCTGTTTTCTGTCTGCCTTGTCCGCAGCCTCTAATAAAACATCATACACAATGTTTCCTTTTTCTTCAAGTAGTTTATAAAAAGTTTATGCGGACCTAAACACTTTCGCCTTCCGCCATCGAATCGAGCAATGCCCTTTTGTATGAGGCGAACCGTCCCTCGTCGAGTGCCTGTCTTATTTCCTCCATCATATTGTTATAAAAATACAGGTTGTGCAGCACACAAAGACGCATGCCGAGCATCTCCTTTGCCTTTAAAAGATGTCGGATATAGGCTCTTGAATAGGTCCTGCACGCCGGGCACAGGCATCCCTCCTCGACCGGTCTTGTGTCAAGCTCATATCTGGCGTTGAAGAGGTTGATCTTTCCCCGTTTCGTGTACACATGTCCGTGGCGCCCGTTCCTTGAAGGATATACGCAGTCAAAGAAATCAATGCCCCGCTCCACCCCTTCGAGAATATTCGCCGGTGTCCCGACTCCCATCAGATAGGTCGGCTTCTCCTTCGGCAAAAAAGGAACCGTCTCCTCGATGATGTGATACATCTCCTCATGCGTCTCACCGACAGCAAGCCCTCCGATCGCATAGCCGTCAAGCTCCAGCTCCGAGATCTGCTTTGCATGCTCCTTGCGGATATCCGCAAAAACAGCTCCCTGATTGATTCCGAAAAGAAGCTGCTTTTGATTGATTGTATCCTCTCTCCCGTTTAACTGCTGCAGCTTTGTTTTACACCTGACAAGCCATCGGGTCGTCCGCTCGACCGAAGCCGTAACATAATTCCGATCCGCCTTGCTGGACGGGCACTCGTCAAACGCCATCGCAATTGTCGATGCAAGATTGGACTGAATCTGCATGCTTTCCTCCGGTCCCATAAAAATTTTCCTGCCATCGATATGTGACTGAAAGTACACGCCCTCCTCCTTGATTTTGCGAAGTCCTGCCAGAGAAAACACCTGAAATCCGCCCGAGTCGGTCAGAATCGGCTTGTCCCACACCATAAATTTATGAAGGCCGCCGAGCCTTTTAATGACCTCATCTCCCGGTCTGACATACAGGTGATAGGTGTTTGAAAGCTCAACCTGCGTTTTGATTCCCTGAAGATCGTCCGTCGAGACTGCCCCCTTGATTGCCGCTGCCGTTCCGACGTTCATAAAAACAGGTGTCTGGATCGTCCCATGTACCGTCTCAAGCTGTGCGCGCTTTGCCTCGCCTTCCTGCTTTAAAATCTGATATTTCCCGTTCATTCCATATTACCTTTCCGAATTATTAGATTGCATTCTCGCATTCTCCTGCGCCTTATCATCTGTAAGGAACAACCGCACCGGTTATAAGCGAAAAAGCCACCGACAATCGTGCCGGTGGCAGTTTATACTACCTCACGTTTTGAATTTCCAAAAAAGCAGACTAACGAATCTCTCCTGTTATCCGGACATTGCGATAAAGGAAAGAGAATTAGTCCAGTAAATCCACAAACTCTTCCAGCGTCAGATTCTGCTGCGTGATCTGCATGGCGGCTTCCTTTCCTACATAGCGGTAGTGCCACGGCTCAAATTCGATGCCCGTGATATACTCCTTGCCCTTTGGATAGCGGAGGATAAATCCATATTCGCACCCATGCTCTGCCAGCCACTTGCCCGCAGGCGTGTCTGCAAAGCCTTCATTTAAGCTGGAGTAGTTGTTCGTCAAAAAGTCTATCGCAAGACCAAGCTGATGCTCGCTGGCTCCCGGCACGGTAACCGCCTGCGAAGAAATCTGGTACGCCTCCAAATAGGACATCCCCTGCTTCATATATGCCTTGATTTTCCGGTTGAACAATACCTCCTGCCGGTTCAAATCCCGGTACGGCGAGCAGATGATCAGGCTCACGCCGTCATCACGGGCCGCCTTGAGCATATCGAGCAGATCCGGAATAATCC
>JAFUZE010000184.1 GCA_017476765.1 Lachnospiraceae bacterium | reverse complement strand
CGAATCCAAGAGATTAGGTGCGAAGCGTGCTGACGGACAGTTCGTAAAGGCCGGAAATATTTTATACAGACAGCGTGGAACAAAGATTCATCCGGGAGTAAATGTAGGCCGCGGCGGCGACGATACCTTGTTTGCTCTGGTTGACGGCGTTCTCCGGTTTGAAAGAAAAGGAAGAGACAAAAAGCAGGCTTCCGTTTATCCGGTAGAAAAATAATTTTGCGAGTGCACTTAGGAGCTTCAAACGGTCATGTTTGGAGCTCTTTTTCACACGAAAGGACAGGATAGATCCGTATGTTTGCAGATAGAGCGAAAATTATCATACGAAGTGGAAAAGGCGGGGACGGACACATTTCATTCCGCAGGGAAAAGTACGTTCCGAACGGCGGACCGGACGGCGGAGACGGCGGCAAGGGAGGCAGTGTCATCTTTACCGTGGATGAAGGGCTTAATACGCTGACCGATTTCCGGCATATCAGAAAATACTGTGCGAAGGACGGTGAACCGGGCGGAAAGAGAAACTGCCGGGGCAAGGACGGTGCAGACATCATTGTGAAGGTGCCTGCCGGAACCGTGATCAAGGATGCGGAGAGCGGCAGGGTCATCGCGGATATGTCGGGGGATAATCGGACGCAGGTCATTTTGACGGGCGGAAGGGGCGGCAACGGCAACCAGCATTATGCGACAAGCACGATGCAGGCACCGAAATATGCCCAGCCGGGGCAGCCTGCCAAAGAGCTTGAGGTGACGTTAGAGCTCAAGGTCATTGCGGATGTCGGGCTGGTGGGCTTCCCGAATGTCGGTAAATCAACGTTTTTATCACGCGTGACCAACGCCAGACCGAAGATTGCCAATTATCACTTTACGACACTGAACCCGAATCTCGGCGTTGTGGACATGGAGGATGCAGCCGGCTTTGTCATTGCGGATATTCCGGGACTGATTGAGGGTGCCAGTGAGGGTGTGGGGCTCGGACATGAATTTTTGCGCCACATTGAACGCACGAAGGTCATCATCCATATTGTGGATGCCGCAGGGACGGAAGGGCGTGACCCGATTGCCGATATTTATGCAATCGACAAGGAACTGGAAAGCTACAAGGAAGAAATTGCGAAAAGACCGCAGGTCATTGTTGCGAACAAGATCGATGCAATCTATCGGACTGACGATGGGGAGGCAGATCCGGTCAAGCGCCTGAAAGAGGAATTTGAGCCGAAGGGAATCAAGGTTTTTCCGATTTCGGCAGTCACAGGAGAAGGCGTGCAGGCGCTGCTGTATGAGGTGTCGGGCATGCTCTCCGGGCTTGATGCCAGCCCTGTTGTCTTTGAACAGGAATATGATCCGGACACCTATGCGAACATGGGAAGCGGCAGCTTTACCGTCGTTTATGATGACGATGCGGATGAATATGTCGTGGAGGGTGAGCGCATTGCCAAGATGTTGGGATACACCAATCTTGACACGGAAAAGGGCTTTGCCTTCTTCCAGAATTTCTTAAAGGATACCGGCATTTTGCAGCAGCTCGAGGAGCTTGGCATCAAGGAAGGCGATACGGTCAGAATGTACGGACTTTCCTTTGATTATTATAAATGATTACAGTGCAGAAAGGACAATACACTATGACAAGTAAACAAAGAGCCTATTTGATGAAGCTTGCAAGCTCGCTGACACCGATTTTTCAGATTGGGAAAGCAAGCCTTTCGCCGGAGGTGACCGAGGCAATCCGGGAAGCTTTCAATCAAAAGGAACTGATCAAGATCGCCGTTTTAAAAAACTGCTTTGATGATCCGAAGGAGCTTGCTTACACGCTGGCTGAGCGCACGCAGTCCGAGGTCGTACAGGTCATCGGCAAAAAGATCGTGCTTTATAAGGAATCTAAGGACCACAAAAAGATTGAGCTGCCAAAGTGATATTTGCGGATACAGCAGGCAGGTGAAAAAATTATAGCAGTTCCGGGAATCCGGAGAAAGGACAAAAAAGGAGAGTGTCGTTTTCTATGAGCGAAATGAAAAAGAAGGTCGGAATTATGGGAGGAACGTTCGACCCGATTCATAACGGACATTTACTGATTGCACAGGCGGCGCTGGATCATTATGCGCTCGATGAGGTTTTGTTTGTGCCGAGCGGTACACCGTGGCTGAAGGATGTAACGAAGGTGCTTGACAAAAAGACGCGTGTTTCGATGACCGGGCTTGCCATCGAGGATAATCCGGGATTTGCGCTTTCCACGATCGAGATTGACAGAGAAGGAAATTCCTATTCCTATGAGACCGTGGAAATGCTGAAAAAAAGCAACCCGGATGTCGAATATTATTTCATTCTCGGAGCGGATTCCCTTTTGCATTTGGAGGACTGGAAAAATCCGGACAAGCTGATGGCGGCATGCACGCTTCTGACCGCAGTGCGTGACGACTGCGATGAGGCGCGTATAAAAGAAAAGATCGAGTATCTGAAGGAAAAATATCGGGCGGTCATTGAGCTCCTTCCGACAACAAGGATTGATATTTCCTCGACCATGATACGGGATAAGGTGCGCGCGGGACAATCCATCCGTTACATGCTTCCGGATGCGGTGCGGGAATATATTGAGAAGCATGATATTTACGGATATCATGCAGATGCGAAGGAAGAGTGACAATCTGCTGTGTTAGAATGCTGTACGAACGAGCGGTCGGCAAGGCTTCGGAGGAAAAGGTCATATGAGTGAGAACAGTCCATTGTAACTTGATTTGGAACAGATGCAGGAAATCGAAAAAAAATTGCAAAAGAGG
>JAFUZE010000183.1 GCA_017476765.1 Lachnospiraceae bacterium | reverse complement strand
TGTCAACCTTTGCAACCTTTGATTTGCTTGAGGTAAAGGTTATCTTCTGTAAGGTGGTGATCGGTGTTTTCGTAACGTTTAATGTGTAGGAAGCGCCTTTCTTTAAGGTCAGCTTTGTTCGGTCGATCGACAGCTTCTTTGTCTTGACAGCTCCTTTCTGAACCTTGAGCGTGACAGAGGCGGTTGCTCCTTTTTGGGTCGTTACGGTAATCTTGGTCTTACCGGTTTTCTTGGCGGTAATCTTTCCCGATTTGCTGACGGTGGCAACCTTTGGATTTGAGGAATTCCAGCTCTTCACGGCATCGCCGTCCATCAAAACCGCTTTCAATGCACCGGTCGTCTTTTTGACCTGCAAAGGAAGCGTACCTTTGGCGTTGAGTGAAACAGTATATTTCGGCAAAACCTCGCGGGCAAGTTCTTCGCCGCAAATCGTGCAGGTCTGTATCTTCAGTCCGGTTTCCGTGGCAGTCGCTTCTTTGGTGACGACCCATTCACCGGCTGTATGCTTATGCGTGTCTTTCTCGTTGTCATGATTTTCCGTTTTTGTCGGCTGTTGCCCTCCCTTAGTATCATCCGTGGAATCCGGATTTTCTTCCTTCTTGTTTTCCCCGGAATGATTCGGGTCGTTCTCTCCGGAATGATTCGGATCGTTTTCCCCGGAATGATTCGGGTCGTTCTCTCCGGAGTGATTCGGGTCGTTTTCCCCGGAATGATTCGGGGCGTTTTCCCCGGAATGGTTCGGGTCATTTTCATCGGAACCTTCCGGCTCCTGTGGCGGAAGGGCTGTAAATACTGCGGTATAGTGTGCGTCACCGGTAACCGCAGCAGTCAGCGGATTTGAAGTGTCACTGAGCGGTTCGCCGTTTTTCAGCCATCCGGTAAACTGATATCCGGAAGCGGCTGTCGCCGTGAGCGTAACCGTCGGGTTTTCTCCAGACTTTAGCAGCACATCACCACCGCCGGATACATTGCCGTATGCTGCATTGTTGGCAGAGACGGTAATATGTGCGCAGGTCGGAGGATTGCTCTCGCCGGAATCTGTGTTTCCGGATTCCTTTTTTTCAAAGACAGCAAAATAGTCCGCATCTTTTGTAAGCGGTATTTCAAATTCCGGCTCTGCGCTGTTTTCTATCATCGTTCCGTCTAATTTCCATCCGGTAAACACATAACCTTCCGATGCCGCCGCCGTCAGTATTGCCGTCTGCGTTCCGTCCTCCGTGATCTTGAAAATGCCGCCGCCGGTTACGGTGCCATAGGACGCATCATTGACAGATACGGTAATGTGCGCATATGCAGGATCTCTGGTAAAGTCCGCAGTGTAATGCTGCTTTTCCTTGACTGTGAAGGCGAGAACCGGCTTTGTATATACTGTGTAGCCGTCCATCTGCCATCCGTCGAACAAGTAGCCTTCCTTTGCCTGTGCAGTCAGAACTGCGGTCTGCGGTAAGGCGGGATTGACATAAAAATGGTATGTACCGTCTGCCTCGTTATATTCTCCGCCGCTCACATGAACGCTTCCATAAGCGTCGTCAGCGGAATCTGCCAAAAGCGTACAGAGGCTCGATTGCGATATACGCATATTTCGGATTTCGGCATACCACGATGGACTGCTGCTGTCAGCGATTTCCCAGGTAATCGTATGCTCGCCGGCAGTAAGCGGCAGCACATAGTTCTTCGTTTCAGAGGAATCCGTATTGGCGGAAAGTGTTTCCGCAATGTCCGTATTATCCAGACTGACAGCAATGGCAGGAGGCAACTGCGTTTGCGTTTCCGCAGTGCTTTTTGAGGATACTTTAAAATCAAAGAAGTAGGTCCTGCCATCCGGAACGGTAATGACTGCCGTAAGCGGATCGCTTTTTACATAGGTTTCTTGGGAAAGACGAAGATAATCCTGCTCGTTTCCATCCTCATCCGTGTCATCCCCTGCATCATGCCGCGCCCAGATCGAGCGGTTAAACTGTATCGGGACATCTACAGCATCAAGTAGCTCATTGTCGATTGCGTTAGTATAATTCAAGGCGGCAGCGTCCGCAAAATAGGTGTAGCAGGTTGTCGCACCTCCCATTGACGCATCCATCGTGACATTAGTCGAATTTTGCATATACAGTCTGTCTCCGACCACCCATCCTAAGAAATCAGAATTACAGTCTGCCTCTGTATATTCCGGTGTTCTTTCACATGTCAGCTGCACCGATGTTCCGATATCAAAATCATAGTGCGTTCCCAAAAAGGAGGAGAGTGAATAGGTGTGTTCCTGATCATCCGTGATGCTCCAGTCTGCGTAACCGTTAGTGGACGCATTCGTATAAGACCTGACATATAACGATTGCTGCTCCTGCGGAACATCAGATGGGTCTGACAGCTTCAGACCGGTAAGCGTGGTCGTATTGACGGAAGAATTATCGTATATGTCAAAGTGATAGATGACAGTATGTGTACCGGCATCAAATGGAATAAGAGGATGGTACGAAGAGGTATTGCCGTCATTGTTGTATACGACTGAATACCCGGACTGTCCGTAGGCGGAATCGGTCGTGATCTCAACGGTCTTTCCGTACCCGATGTCCATGTTTGTCTCGAGGTACTTTGTTTTCCCTTCTTCGACGGTAAAGGTGATCTCGAGTGAGCCTTCACCGCTTGAGAAAGAAGGATAGTAATAGGTGATCCCTTCTTCAGTCTTTTCCCGAAAATCAACGGAACCTTCTGCAGAAATTGAAAAACTGTCATCCCCGAACAATTTGTTGGGAAGAGGATAAACAGCTGCCAAAAAGTTTATGGGATTATGGTCATATACGTTTATCGGTTTGCCGATTTGCGCCTTGTAAATATAAGATGAATCGTAGAGCGCCGTGGAGTTATTCAGAATATATTGATAGAAATAATAACCATCTGCCGGAGTACATACAATCTCAGCCTCCGAGCCGAGACTGTAGGAGCCCTGACCCGAAACAGAGGCATGGTCATAGTTATTGCTGTCGTCCCCGTCGCCATCCCAGATACTCGTAACAATCGGGAGCGCAGATTCGGATTGCTGCAGGGTGAGCGTATTCAGACAAGCGTAGCTGTCAGTTGTCTCCGGGTCCTCCTGCGATTTAACCCAGAATGCAAGCCGATAATCGCCGGAAGGAAGGTCGATGCTAGCCTGCAGCGGAATCGATGAGCTGGCGGTAAAATCTGTCATAAGCGGCTGATGATCTGCATCATAGAGCGTATAGAAAAATGCAATGCCGTTTTCTTCAGTTTTTTCCATCAAATTGCCGGAGAAGGAAAGCTTGTAGTAGCTGTCCTCAGGAACTAAAATGTAAAACTCAATCGGATCGGTACCGTTCGCATATTCATAGTTTGGCGACCGCAGAGTCTCACCTTCTATGAACCAATCGTTTTGCTCGCAGTTTGCAGCCTTGACAAGTCCGTCAGGGTCTTTCAGAATTCCCGCAACATCACTGAGCGCAAGGCTTGGAGGCGTAAACTGTGCATAGTAGATGCTGTCCGAGGCTGCCTCAAAGGAGTAGGAGGCAAGTTCGGAAACGGAATCGCCCTGCTCATTTATCCATCCGGTAAACCTGCAGCCGTATTCAGGAATTGCTTTCAGATTTACCGTTGTTCCGGGCGCGACTGTGGTGCTCCCTTCCGCAAAGCCCAGCTCAGGGTTTTGCGATACTGCCGTAATTTTAACGTCTGCGGCGGCATGTGCGGTTTGAGATACCGGATACCCGGCAGTAATCAGGGTAAGACTTAAAAAAGCGGAGATGGCTCGCGAGAGAAACTGTTTTTTCTGTTTGTGCATAAGTATCGTCCTTTCCTCAAAATAATCTAAAATTTATTAAAATATCAGTCTGTTTTGTTGTAAGGTATTTTATCACAAATATTGGAAATAGAAAAGAAAAATCGGAAGATTGGGCAATAAGGAAGGAAATAACGGAACAAAATATAAAATCAGGAGAAAAAACTGAAAATTCGAAGCGGATACATTGACAAAAGCGAAAAGGAAAAACAAGCGTCGTGACTCCTTCTTTGCGAATGGTGTCCTGACGCTTGTTTTTGTTTGAACCGGCTTTATTTGACGGTCACTTTTACTTTTTTCTTCTTAGAGCCGCACTTGACGGTGATCGTCGCAGTGCCTTTCTTTTTGGCTGTGATCTTTCCCTTCTTGTCAACCTTTGCAACCTTTGATTTGCTTGAGGTAAAGGTTATCTTCTGTAAGGTGGTGATCGGTGTTTTCGTAACGTTTAATGTGTAGGAAGCGCCTTTCTTTAAGGTCAGCTTTGTTCGGTCGATCGACAGCTTCTTTG
>JAFUZE010000182.1 GCA_017476765.1 Lachnospiraceae bacterium | reverse complement strand
TTCATAAAGACCGTGCACCGGCTGCCGAGCTTTGCCGGTGTGTCGGATTCAAATGCTTTTGCTGCAATTTCTCCCGTTTCGATATGAAGCGTCCGGGCAAAATTCTCAAGGAAGGAACCGCATCCGGACGAGCACGCCTCGTTTACGACAATATTGGTAATAATTCCGTCCTCCAGCCAGATCGCCTTCATGTCCTGCCCGCCGATATCGAGGATAAAGCTTGGATTGTCCACATATTTGGAGGAGGCAAGGGCATGGGCGACTGTCTCGACGGTATGTGTTTCCGTGCGGAAGGCTTTGGAAAACAAAAATTCTCCGTATCCGGTAGAGGCGGCTGCGACAATGTTTAACGTCGCATTAGCCTGCCTGTATTTATCATACATTTCAAGCAACGCTTTTTTTGCCACGTTGAGCGGATTTCCTTCGTTGGAGGAGTAAAAGGAATCGATGATTTCCTCCTGTTCATTCATCAGGACGAGCTTGGTCGTCGTGCTTCCGGCATCAATTCCGAGATAAGCGTTGATCACCTCTCCGGCATGCGGAGCATAATGCGGAAGCTCCGTATGCGGATGCTTTTTCTTAAAAGCAGCGCATTCCTCCGGGGTATCAAAATATAACAGCCCGGATTCCGCCGCCGATTCGTCCTCCGCAGAGACCGCCTTCATCTGTGCCGCAAGCTCCCCGAGCACATATTCCTGCGCGTCATGGTGAATCTCGTCAATGCTGAGCGCTGCGCCGTATGCCACCATCATTTCCGGATGCTCGGGAACGAGAATGTCCTCCTCCTTTAGAGCAAGACGCTTTGCAAAAACCTCGCCGAGCTTCGGGTGAAAGGTCAGAGGACCGCCTTCAAAGGCAACCGGGGCTTTGATTTCCAGTCCCTGGGAGAGCCCGCCGATCGTCTGCTTGGCGATTGCGTGATAGCTGGATAAAGCGATGTCTGCTTTTTTTACGCCCTGATTTAAGAGTGCCTGAATATCCGTCTTTGCAAAGACCCCGCAGCGCCCGGAGATGTCGTACACACTGTTCCCGGCTTCTGACAGCTCATTCATTTGAACGTCAGGCACACCGAGCACTGCAGCTACCTCATCAATAAAGGCTCCCGTTCCTCCGGCGCAGCTTCCGTTCATGCGCATATCAAAAACCTCCGGTTCCCCGTGGTCATCCTTGCGGAAGAAAATAATTTTCGCATCCTGACCGCCGAGCTCAATGGCAGTTCCGATTTTGTGATACTTCTTTTTCAGCGCCAGTGAATTGGCTACAACCTCCTGCGTAAACGAGATCTGCAGCTTATTCGCAAGCGTCCTTGCGCCGGAGCCTGTCATGCAGATTTTGAATGTATTGTTTCCGACAAGCGCCTTCACTTCGTCTAAAAGAGTCAGGATGCTTTCCCGCTGCCGCGCAAAATGTCTTATGTATTTGTGGAAAAGTATTTCCTTGTCTTCGCACAGCACGATTTTTGTAGTAGTGGAACCTACATCGATGCCGATTCGGTAGCTTCTGTTTTTTTCGCTCATGTTTTTCTCCTGCTTTTTATCAAATTGTAATAAATAAAACGGCGATAAAGCCTTTGCTATCTTAGCAGTTCGTCAGCATATTGTCAATAACATGTTTATGATTGCGGGCGGCAAGATGGCAAAATATAGAATCAAACTTTGTATGGGTTTTAATTGGAAAAAGCGAGAGATCAGACTGTTCAGTATATCAGAGCAAAAGAAATGATCGTGGAATATATTAAAAAGCATGGCTTTACAACTAAGTCAATAATTCGCATAAAGTCTGATAATATAATTGAAATTGTTCCGAGAGTCGAATATAATAATAAGAGTTGCGGAGGTTATGCAATGGATTATTTACCGTCTATGGGACTGAGGAATAAAAGAGAAGCATTGGCAAGATAATAAGTAAGATAATAAGCAAGATAAATTGAGGTGGGTATGTTGAGGACTATGGTCGGCGTGGAGACGTTACCCTCACGGAAACAGGTCGAATGGCGAATTATGCGGATTTTCCTTCTGACGAAGAGCAGGAAAAGATACGCAAGTATGAGACACCGTCTTTCGCCATTTCGCTTTACAAAGAGTATCGCGGTCAGGGCATCGGCTCACAGCTTATGGTGAAGATGCTCGAACTGCTGAAATGGCAGGGATATGAAAGAGCGTCCCTGGCGGTGCAGAAAGCAAACTACGCCGTGAAGATGTACAAAGATGTCGGATTCAAGACGGTTGATGAAAACGCCGAAGAATTCATTATGGTGTGCGAGTTATAAATCGAGATTTGCAGAGGTTAGAACAATGATAAGACTAAAATACGGCAACACGAATACGTTTTTTGTTCAGGGCGGTAATGGCGGTCTGCTGTTTGACACGGACTATGCCGGAACATTGCCTGCCTTC
>JAFUZE010000181.1 GCA_017476765.1 Lachnospiraceae bacterium | reverse complement strand
CGGCCTGACGCTGCGCATTTACAACACGCTGGTGGACAGCATGGAGCAGCGCAAGATCATACAGGCAGCGATGCGCAAGAACCACATGATGACGACCGTGACGGATGTGAATGAGAACATCCGGGCGCAGGACAATATCCATGATGTGGTCGAACTGCTCTCCGAGCTGCGGCGAAATAAAGAGCCGCTGCTGTATACGGCGGTGTTTATTGAACTGAAAGCCCCGAATGAGGATAAACTCCGGGAGTTGCAGTCCGATGTGATGATGGAGCTTACACGTTCCAAAATTACGGTTGATCGACTTTTACTGCACCAACAGGAGGGCTTTCTGTCGGTTCTGCCGTGTGGGTATAATGCCTTTGGCGCACGCTTTGAGCGCATCCTTCCGGCATCGAGTACGGCGAATCTGTTCCCGCTGAATTACAGTGGCAAGACCGATGAATGCGGCTTTTATCTCGGATGGGATAAATATGGCAGCAACGTGCTTGTCGATTTTGACAGGCGCACGGATGACAAGACAAACAGCAATATTCTGATACTCGGCAATTCCGGGCAGGGCAAAAGCTACCTCATGAAGCTGATTCTGACCAATCAGCGCGAGGCAGGAAAATCAATTATTTGCCTTGATGTCGAGGGCGAATATCAGGAGCTATGCGAAAACCTCGGCGGCACCTATATCGACATGATGTCGGGCGAGTACAGGATCAATCCCCTCGAACCCAAGTCATGGGGAGAGTCCGACAAGAGCGAGGATGCCCCCGAAACCTTCCGGCGTGTTACCAGACTTGCGCAGCATATCTCCTACCTCAAGGATTTTTTCAGAGCGTACAAGGACTTCACTGATTCCGAAATTGACGTTTTGGAAATTATGCTCATGAAGCTGTACGCACGCTTTGGCATCGAGGACAGCACCGATTTTTCCAAGCTGTCCGCCGAGGACTACCCGACTGTGGCTGACCTCTATGAGCTGGTCGACAAGGAGTACCGGGCGTATGACAGCGAGAAAATGAACCTGTATCCCGTTGACCTATTGCAGAATTTATGCCTCGGTCTGCACTCGATGTGTAAGGGCGCAGAGAGCAAATATTTCTGTGGGCATACGAATATCCGGGACGGCGAATTTATCTGTTTCGGCGTGAAAAATATCATGGAAACGAACCAGAAGCTGAAGAATACGGTGCTTTTTAACGTACTGTCCTACATGAGCAATCAGCTGCTCGGCAAGGGGAATACGGTGGCGGCGATCGACGAGCTGCACACCTACCTCACCAATATGGTCGCAATTGAATACATCCGGAATGGCATGAAACGTGTGCGGAAAAAGGAGTCCAGCTTCATTCTCGCCTCGCAGAATCTGGAGGACTTTCTGATTCAGGACATCAAGGAATTTACCAAGCCGCTGTTTTCGATTCCGGCGCACCATTTCCTGTTCTTTCCGGGCAATATCAATCCCACAGACTTTATGGATACGCTGCAACTGGAGGAATCGGAGTATTCCCTCATCCGTTACCCAGAGCGAGGCACTTGCCTGTACCGCTGCGGAAACGAACGCTATCTATTACAGGTCATGGTTCCGGCGTACAAGGCGGCGCTGTTCGGCAAGGCGGGCGGCCGATGAAAGCGGCGATCATTAAGATCATCCTGCAGCTATTGTCGGATGAAAAGACACGGCACGCCATCCTGATCACAGCCGCAAGTGTGATCATGGGACTGCTCGGAATGCTCATCATGCCGGTTGTTGTGGTCTATACGATGGGGCAGATGGAGCCTCCAGAGATCACGATCAGCGAGGAAGGAGTGCTGTCCGGGATGGATGCAGACCGGCTCACAGCGATGGAATCCGGCGGTCAGGCAATTGCATATTTTCTGTCATCGAGAGGGCTGCGCAGTCAGATCATGAAAGCGCAGCTCATTTATTTGTCCTGCTTTGATGAGGACAGTGCTCTGAACTTTGCGGAATATGCAGGGTATTTTTCTATCGGAGATGATGCGATGTTGGTTGGCGCTCTGAACAGCACCTATGGTCTCAACATTGATTATGACGAGTTTGAGCGCACCTATCACTTTGTGAAACATATCTCGATCGACAGCAATCTTTTCACGAACACCGGCACCCGGAACGCCGCCGATCTTGCCGCTTGGAGCCGCAACGCCTACGAAGCCGAATGGCTCTATGCCCCCGACGGTCACGGCGATCTGGATGCCCGATTACAGCGCCGGACGGCTGATAATATCGGGCTGATACTCGGCTATTTCAACTATGATGTCACCGGAAAAGCCTTCGGCACCGGCATCGATACGCTTCTCTAT
>JAFUZE010000180.1 GCA_017476765.1 Lachnospiraceae bacterium | reverse complement strand
TTTCGCACTTTGTCAAGCAGCGGCCGGTTCACTCTCGAATCCATGTAGGAGATGACGACATCGGTCCGGGAGCTCTCTCCGATCGTATACATCTCCATGCGCAGATCACTTGAGCGGATGCGGCGCCGGATCATCGCCGTGTTGAACACGACCGTCTCGACAAAGCAATCCTTTGCCCCTCTGAGCGCCTTATCCTTCTCCGGCTCCTCGAACGAACGCGCCGGATAGGTTCTTGCATCAATCAAAATACACTGGTCGTATCCGTCAATCAACAGACAGAAAACACCGGACAACAGATTTTTTTCAATTTTTTGCACATCATTCTCCAGCTCCATCTCAACCGTCGGCATAAAGCGCCGCGCCATCTCGACAGGCTCCTTTGGAAGCTCTTTTTCCTTAAGCCCGAGAAAAAACTCCAGAAGCTTGTGCAGAAGCTCGTCCTTGCACATCCCGTCCACTACATAAAACCGGCTCTTTCTTCCCGCAATGACAAGCGGGCGCGACACGATGTCAAAGCTCTTTCCGACCGCAAGCCTCCGGTCAAGACATGTCACATTCTCCTCAAGCGAAGCACTGATCATTCCCATAAAAAAACCCCTTTTGCATACTGCCATATCACACACAGTATCTGCAAAAGGAGTCTGTTTTATGCGTTCGTGCTTCCGAAGCCGCCGTTTCTCTTCTCCGTCGCCTCGTCATCAACCGTGATTCCGTACTCCAAAAAGATTCCCTGCATAAAGCCGCTTCCGGCTTCCACCGTAATCTCCTTTCCCTCGTTCGAATCGTTCGTCAGCTTCGCAAAAATATGTCCTTCATTGTCCGAAAAATAATAATCGCTGTCTATGATCCCCACCGTATTGTTCAGCTGCAGGCGGTATTTGAAACCGAGCCCGCTCCTCGGAAAGAGCTGGAGCACAAATGCCTCATCCATTTTCACGCGGATTCCTGTCGGAACCTTCGCAGTCTCCTTCGGTTTTAACGTGAAGGTGACCGGAGCAAAAAAGTCATAGCCCGCACTTCCCGCCGTCGCCCGAACCGGGAGCCGGATGCTGTCATAGACCTCCCTCGCCTTTGCCGCAAGGTCGGGGTAACAATCCCGAAAGCCCTTCTCAAACTCCTCAAAGCTCACCTTCTCAAACTTTGCTACTTTTCGCATATCTTTCACCTATCCCTCATAATCCTGACAATAAATGACAGGATTGTCCGTATCCGTCTGCTTCAGCGATGCCTGTACATCGATCACTCTCTGATTTTTGCTGCCCTTCCAGCACAGCTTGACATCCTTCAGCGCCTCCACGAACTCGCCGTCCACGAGAACGTCCACATATTTCATGATCGGATAATGGCAGATGCCCTCCCACACGTCTCCTGTGTAGAGCCATATCGTCTTGTCCGGATATTTTTCCTTGATTTCCGCCATCAGGTTACGCACATCCAACCTGTTGGCAGCATGCAGCGGATCTCCGCCCGAAAACGTGATGCCCGCAATGTAGCTTTTATCCAGCTGGTCAAAGATTTCCTGCTTTGCGGCATCATCGAACAAAAGTCCCCCGTCAGGGTCCCATGTAATAGGATTCTGGCAGCCCTTGCAGCAGTGTGTGCAGCCTGCCAGCCAAAGGACGACGCGCAGCCCGTCGCCGTTTAGCATATCATCCTTCGTAATATTGTGATATCTCATCCCTACATACTTTTCCTTTCTGCAATCTCCGCCATTTTGGCATCATTCAGCCTTGTATCCCCATGTACTCTGGAGTAGGAAAGATAACCGTTCATGCGGTCGATCTTGGTCAGGTTGCGGCTGCCGCAGACCGGACATACGTCCATCTCCAGCTCCTCGTGTCCGCAGTCGTCGCAGTACGCAAGGGAGAGATTGACTCCTTCATAAAATCCCATGTCCATTGCACGGCGTATCAACGTCTTGATTGCCTCAAGATTGTAGCCGATCGGATATTTGACATACTGAATCTTGCCGCCGTTCGAGAGATCCCAGAAACGATATTCCAGATCCTGTTTTTCAATCGGAGTGATATCCTCCGTTACATGACAATGAAAACTGTTGCTCACATACTCCCTGTCGGATACGCCTTCGACAATTCCGTATATTTTGCGGAACTGCTGTACCTGAAGACCGCACAGATTCTCGGCAGGAGTTCCGTAAATCGCATACAGATTTCCGTCCTCTTCCTTAAATTCATTGATTTTTTTATTGATGTGCTCGAGTACCTCCAGCGCAAAAGCGCCGTCCTCCACGAGCGATTTGCCGTTGTACAGCTCCTGCAGCTCATTGAACGCAGTGATGCCGAACGAAGCTGTTGCGGATTTTAAGATCGGTTTGATCTTATCCGACAGCTTTAAATGTCCGCCGAGGAATCCGCCCTCGCAGTAGGCAAGCGGATTGGTCGAAGCACGCATCTCGCCCAAATAGGCATAGGTGCGGATATGGAGCTGGCGGATCAGATTCAGATAGTAATCCAGCACCTCATAAAAGTCCCGGCTCTCCTGTCTTGCCTTCGCCAGAATCATCGGCAGATGCAGCGAGACAGCTCCGATGTTGAAGCGCCCGACAAACACCGGCGTATCCTGATCGTCCGCCGGATGCATACCGCCTCTGCGGTACCACGGAGATAAGAACGCACGGCAGCCCATCGGGGAAATAATCTCGCCATACTGCTTGTACATGCTCGCAACATAGCCCTTGCCCGTCAAGGACAGCCAGTCCGGATACATCGTCTTGGCAGAGCATTTGACACCTGCCTCAAAGACATCCTCCAGCTCCTTGCCCGGACCGTGCAGATTCTCGTCATAGAGAAATACAATCTTCGGGAACAGCACCGGCTTCTTATGTCCTTCCTGTCCCTGTCCCTTCCGTCTCACATTCAGCATGGAGATCGTGGCAAGCTTGGCAAATCTGCCGGTTCCGGTTCCCGCCGTCACTGTGATGAACGGATAATCCCCGCGGCTCGATGCGACCGTATTGAATTTATATTCCCAGCCCTGGAAGCCCTGCTCGAACTCCCGGACTACATCGTTGTAGGCTTCCGCCTTCGCACTCTCCTCGTCAATGCCAAGCCTTAAGTATTTTGCCATCGACTTGTCATAGGTCTTTTGTGCATACGGCTCAAGAATATTGTCGATGCTTGGCACGGTAAAGCCGCCGTACTGCTGGCTTGCAGCGGAAAGGACAATATCCCCGATGACATCAAACGCCACATCGAGCGTCTTCGGCTCATTGTACCAGATGTTTCCCATCTCAAAGCCGCCCTTTAAGACGGACTCCACGTCGAACAGACAGCAATTCATCGTGTCACGTCTTGCGGACATGTCATGCACATAAATATATCCGTCACGGCACGCCTGAATCTCCTCCGTCGTCATAAAGAACTTTTGGTAAAGCTGTTTGTTGAGCTGGTTAAAAATCAGGCTTCTTTTCGTCGATACAAGCGCAGAATCCGTGTTTGCATTCTCCTTGTCGCCGATATACATGATCGACTGGCTCTTTTTGTACACATCGTCCAGCATGCGGACGAAATCCTGCTTGTAATTGCGGTAATCCCGATAGCTTTTTGCGACAATCGGCTTCACGTCCTCAAGAGCGCTCTCCACAATATTATGCATAATCGGAATCGGAATCTCCTCTGCGCCGATCTCATCGACCTTTTGAATGACAAAGCTGCAGATATGCCGTTTTTCCTCATCCGTGAACTTTGTCAGGGCGCGATACGCACTCTTTCCGACCGCATCCACGACCTTCTGCACGTTAAAGGCTTCCTTGCTCCCGTCCTTTTTGATGATGTAAACCTTCTTCTGTGTCCTGAATAACTGGCTGTAATCCGTCTCCGTGTTATTTTCTTCTACCATGGCAATTCCCATATTACCGCATCCTCCAAACCTGATTTTACGCTTTTTTCTATCTTTCTTATATCTTTCTTATATCTTTCAAGCGCTACAAGATTATGTAATGGTCCTCTTCTGCACTCACAAGATATTGTGGTACGTTTTCCATCATATATCATTCATTTCAGAGTGTCAATAATGCAGTTTGGAAAATCGGAATAGAAAATTTTACAAAAAAAGCAGTCGAACTTTGTCATATATTCCTAATTGCTTTTTATTACGCCGCTGTTTTTCACACTTTGCACCGCTTCCTCGATCACAGGAACCGGATGGACGAGCGCAAAACGGACATAGCCTCTGCCCTTTGAGCCGAAGCTGCTCCCCGGCGTACATAAAACGCCGCTTTTCTCAAGCAGCTCCATGACAAACTCGGCATCGTCCTCATAACCGTCCGGCAGCTTCGCCCACGCGAACATCGTCCCCTCGCTCCGCGCAAACGTCCACCCGATCGCCGTCAGACCGTCGCACAACGCATTTCTCCGCCGCTCATATTCCCGGCATTGACTGACTACGTCAGTGTCCGGCTGGGTCAGGGCAGCGACCGCCCCATACTGTACCGGAAGGAACGTGCCGTAGTCGATCTGGGAGCGGAGCTTTTTAAAATTCTGCACGACCGCCTTGCTGCCGACGAGAAAGCCGACTCTCGCCCCGGTATAATTGAACGATTTGGAGAGCGAATAAAACTCTACGCACATCTCCTTTGCACCCTCATAGGACAGGATGGACCTTCCCTCTCTCCCATCGTAAATAATATCCGAATATGCATTGTCATGCACAATCAGAATGTCATTCTGCTTTGCCCATGCAATCAACTCCTCATAAAAGGATGGCGGTGCCGCCTTACATACCGGATTGAGCGGGTACGATACGATCATGATTTTCGTCCTCCGAACCGTTTCCGCATCGATCGCTTTCAAATCCGGGAGATAGCCGTTCTCCTCCTCCAGATCATAGGTGACAACCTCGGCCCCCGCAAGGGATGGCCCGATGCCGAAAATCGGATAGCCGGGATTGGGCACGAGCACGATATCCTCCGGATCACAGAGCGACAGCCCGATATGTGCAATTCCTTCCTGCGATCCGTATACCGAAGTGATCTCCTCCTTTTCGAGCGAGACACCGTATCTCGTCTCATATTTCTTTTGTACCGCTTCTGTCAGCTGCGGCAGATCCGACAGTGCATATTTATAGTTTTCCGGCTTCTGTGCTGCCTGAACAACCGCCTGCATCACAACCTCTGACGGCGCAAAGTCCGGAGTCCCTACCGAGAAATTGTACACCGTTTTTCCTTGCTCGAGCCGCTGCTTTCTCTTTTCATCCAATACCTGAAAGATTCCTTCCTCAAAGCTTTCCATTCTGTCTGCAAATTTCTTCATACGCTTCCCTCTCTCTGTTATAAACCTTTTTGTACATGGATTTGGGATGACCGGCTTTTATCCAGAAGCTCCGCCAGATACGCCTCATACTCGTCCTTTACCTCCTGCGGCGATGCGATCTGCACGCCTCCCGAAAGACCGGCAGCCCATCCGAAGAACTGGCTGCTTACAAACACCGGCACGCGCACCGAAAAATGTGCCTCATCCCGAATCCGCATCTCGATATCGCTTCCAAAGCGGTCCATTGCCACGGAGGCAAGCCTGTTTTCAAACAAGAGTGTGACCATCTCTTCCCTTCCGGCGAACATCCCGAACGTCTTTTTAGAAAATACGCCGAGGTCAAAATGCTCCATAAGCTCCCTGCCGCACCGCGCCTCTCCGATCGGACTGAGGTCTGTCATCCGGTCGACGCGATAGTACTTCATCATCGCCGCACTCTCGTCGTAGGCGAGAAGATAATAGTTTTCTTCCGCAAAAGCCAGCATCCACGGACTGACAACATACGGCTTTCCGTCCCTTCGCGGTTTCTTTTCCTTCCCGGGCGTCCAGTCAAAATAGACAAAGGAAATCTGCCGGTTGCTTTGTATCGCCCTGTGAATGCAGTCTACGTTTATAAAAATATTTTCATTGCTCATCTTGACGCGATCCGACACATACACCTGCCTTTGCAGCTGCCCCGCCTCATAGCGGGAGGCAAACTGCTCAAGCTTCCTGATCAGTGCATGGGATTTGCTTTTCGTAATGAACTTGCTCGACTGCGTGGCATCCACGAGAAACTTCAGCTCTGCCAGCTCAAATTCCCGCGATGCCAGATAATAGCCCCGCAGGTTCTTTTGTCTCCCCGAAATGATATCATATCCCAGACTGCAAAGCGCCTCGATATCCGAGTAGATGCTTTTGCGCTCTGCCCGGATATCGTACTGCGCAAGCCGCTCAATGAGCTCGCCGGTACTGAGCGCATGCTCTTCATCTGTGTACTCCTTTAAAATTTTTAAAATGTAAAAAAGCTTCAGCTTTTGATTCGGACTCTTCGGCATGAAATCATCCTGCTTTCCCTGTGATTCGATTTGACCCTCGAATGATATTGCAGCATCAAAAAGGGTGTTCCTTTTCGAACACCCTTGTGGTACGCACAGCTTTTATTTGCTCGTTTCTACTGCATCCTGATCTTCCTGCTGCGCTTTTTTGTTTGACACCTTCCGGAGTGAGACTCCCGCAAAGCATGCACAGACAATGCAAACAACAAAGACAGCAAATACCATAAGATACGATAAAAAACTGTTCAAAAACAAAATCAAATTGTCCATCTGCTTACTCCTTTACAAACAACGTTTGTCGATATCGGGCTTGTTACGCCCTATATGCTCTCATCATACCACCGAAGCACCCGGATCGTCAAGTAAGTTTCCGCCATCCGCAGCACTCGTCGCCAGCACATCACAGCGTTCGTTTTCCTCATGCCCGGCATGTCCTTTAACCCACCGAAAGGTCACCTGATGAGGCTTTTTTGCCTCCAGAAGCCGCTTCCACAGATCAATATTTTTGACCGGCTCCTTTTTGGAATTTTTCCAGTTATTTTTCAGCCACGAATCGACCCAATGGCTGTTGAAGGCATCCGTCACATATTTCGAGTCCGAGACAACCGTCACCTCGCAGGGTCTTGTCAGCGCTTCCAGTCCTGTAATGACTCCCATAAGCTCCATGCGGTTGTTCGTCGTCTTTTTATAGCCGGCACTGTACTCCCTCTCGTGAAGCACGCCCTTTTTGTCCGTGTACTGCAGGATCGTTCCATACCCTCCCGGACCATCCGGGTTGCCCCTCGCCGCACCGTCAGAATATAATGTCACCTTCACCTGATCCAAGCTCCTTTCTCCACAAAGATTTCCGCCCGGTTATTCGCCCGGTCGATAATTTCCTTCTCAAATCCGAGAATTCTCAAAAGCTGAATGGCGTTGCGCGTTTTTGCCTTTCCCTTCATCAGTCTGTAGTTGAACAGCACGTCATCCTGCTCGATCGTCTCCTCAAAGTGATAGTTGGCAAACTGCCCCTCCAGAAGCTCCGTCAGCTCGATATCGTGCGTCGCCGCAAAGCACAGGCAGTCCTCCCCGTCAGCCAGACTCCTCAGTATCTCGCAGGATGCCGCGATCCGCTCCACCGTGTTTGTCCCGCGCAGCACCTCGTCAACACAGCACAAAACAGGACTCTTATCCTGCCCTTTGGCATCCATAATCCGTTTCAGTGCCTTGATCTCCACGATAAAATAGCTCTCTCCGCCTGACAGATCATCGCGCAGCGACATCGACGTATAGATGCGGCACATGGAAGCGCGGTACGCCTTTGCCCTGACCGTGTGAACGCTCTGTGCCATGATTGCGCCAAGCGCCGCCATCTTCAAAAAGGTGGACTTTCCCGACGCGTTCGAGCCCGTCAGAAGCATTCCCCCTTTTGCGCAAAAGCTGTTTGCCACAGGCTCTTTCAGAAGAGGATGCACCATCTCCTCTGCCTCGATGGTGAGCTTCCCGGTCTGAAACACAGGAACCGTATAAAACGGGACGCTGCTCCGGTAGCATCCGATCGACAGATACGCCTCCAGCCTGCCTGTCGTCTCAAAAATCGTCACAAAATCATCCCTGCACGCGTGTGCCTGCCGCAGCATCTGGTTGAACTTGATCAAATCCACATGAAAAATCATCTTGACATAATCCATGAGAAAGTCAAGCGGGTTTGAGGAGACCTGATTCATCGATGTAACAAGGTAAGAGCCCCGGTAAAATCCTCGGCAGTTGCGATAACACACCTTCATCCGTTCCACATCCTCCTTGATCACATCCATCCCAAGCTGCTCAAATTCCCTGACGCTGCGAAGAAGCCGCAGCAGATAGGAAAAGGTCGTCAGATACGGCATGATCTCCCTCTTTTCTTTAAAATATCCCGCAATGCCCGCCATCACGCAGACAAACAGACCGAGCACTCCGACGCCCGGACGGACAAAGCACAAAATCGCCGAAGCCGCCAGAGCACCTAAAAGCAGCAGATGACTGCGGTTACTTCTCTCACCGAGCGCATCCAATCCGTCCAGATAATCAAAAATGGAATATTTTCCGGTTCTTCCGATACGTGCAAACAAAAGCTGGAGCCGAATCCGTTCCTCCTCGTGCAAGGCAAAGTAAGCGGCAAGCTCCTCGAGCCTTTCAAAGCCCTGTTCCTCCAGCTTTGGCGAGCGAAGCATCGCATACAGATACTCCTCGCCTGCCGCCGAGTAAGTAAAATCCAGCATTTGAAACACTCTGTCCATATCCAGATCGTTCCAGGTAAGATCATCCAGCATAAATGCAGCACCGCACCGCTTCGCGTAGCCTCCGATTGTACTCATCCGGCCATCCGGATATTGTTTCGTCGTCGGTCTGCCGAAGTCCTCGCGCAGCTTGCGGATGAAAAATTTTTTTCTTCTGCGCTCCTCCACGATGCCGCCTGCCATAAACGCAAGCATAAGACCGAAAACAGCAACCACTATTACTGCGTATTCCACCTTTCTCTCCTTTCAATATTTTATTTCGGATGATTGCGGAACAATCCTCGGGAATCATTTTGCACCGAAACCATTTATAACACGTTGGAAGGTCCGAATCCATGCGGCAGAAGCTCAGCCAGTGTGCATACAAGGTAATCCGTCTCACTTCTCGCCGTAATGACCAGAAAGCGGTCCGGATCGCAGAACTCCTCCATCACCTGCCTGCAGACACCGCATGGATATGAAAGATCCAGCCGGACGCTGTCCGCTTTTCCTCCGGTAACCGCAATCGCCCGAAAATCTCTTCTGCCCGAACTAACCGCCCGAAAAAAGGCAGTCCGTTCCGCGCAGTTCGATGGCGTATAAGCCGCATTTTCAATATTGCAGCCGGTCACGATTTCCCCGTCCCGGCAAAGAAGCGCTGCCCCGACCAGATAACGGGAGTACGGCGCGTATGCTTTTTCTCTCGCCGCAAGCGCCTGTCGGATAAGCCGCCTGATTTCTTCCTCCTCCAAACGATTCTGTATGCTTTGTACGAAATCCTCTTTCATCCCTCGTCACCTCGATATGCTCGTCAGACACTTTCCGTCAGGATAAAGCGTCGCTCATTTTTTTGACTGACTCGGTCAGCAGTTTTTTAAAGAGCGGTGCCGCCTTGTTTGCCGCTTCCTGAACCTCCGCATGGGTCAATGGATTTTTGGAGATGCCGGCAGCCAGATTGCAGACACAGGAAATACCGCACACTTTCATGCCCATATGGTTGGCGGCAATCGCCTCCACGACGGTGGACATACCGACAGCGTCTGCTCCGAGTGTCTTTGCCATGCGGATTTCCGCCGGTGACTCAAACGACGGACCGCTGAACTGGATATAAACGCCCTCTCTGAGTGCAATCGCATGCTCCTGTGCCGTCTCTCTGATGATCTTTTGCAAATCCTTTTTGTACACGTCGCTCATATCCGGAAAACGCGTACCGAGTTCCTCGATATTCTCACCAATGAGAGGATTCGGCACAAACGTCGAAATGTGGTCGGTAATCATCATAAAATCGCCGGCGCCGAAGCTCTCGTTGATGCCGCCGGATGCGTTCGTCAAAAAAAGGATCTTCGCACCGAGCAGCTTCATCAGCCGCGTCGGCAGTACGACATCCGTAATCGGATAGCCTTCATAATAATGAACCCTTCCCTTCATGCACACGACTTTAACCTTGCCCACATAGCCGAAAATGAATTTGCCTGCGTGCCCCGGAACGGTGGAAACCGGGAAATCCTCAATCTCATGATAATCGATTTCGCCCACGACCTCGATATCATTTGCATAATCTCCCAGACCTGAGCCGAGCACGATCGCCACCTCCGGCACGAAATCGATTTTCGCCCGCACACTCTCATAGCATTTTTGCAATTTGTCATATACCTGATTCATGGAACATACCCTCCTTTATTTTGTCTTGCTTCAAAGCCTTCTTCCTGACCTCTGACTCTTGTATTCCCATCATAGCATAAGCGGACGCATTTGTCACGGCTGGCAGATCGCCCGATCATGAAAGCTACCGTCCCCACTGCTTTTTCAGCTTTGCAAAACCAAACGCAAACCGGATAAACACGAGCAGATATACGACAAACACTGCGAATACGATCCCAAAGGAAAAGCGTTCCAGACCGTGTCCTCTCCGGGCTGCATCCAGCCGAAAAAGAATCTGCGGAATCACGCAGCAGAGAAATAAGCAAATCAGGGGCAGAACCCTTCCCCGGAACACCCGCCGAAGCATCTCCATTCTGGAATCCACATCACAAAAGATGGATTCCTCCCCTTTCATCTCAGACACCGGTTTGCAGAAATAGCTGTATCCGGCATAGTCCTGCAAATACCTCCAGCCGCAGTCCTCAAACATCTGTATGTACTCCTGCTTATGTTCAATTCCGTCCTGATTATAGTCGAGCTGATAGACGACATCCTCCGGCTTGCAGGCTTCAAAATGGTACATCCCGATTCCGGTGACCTTGACAAATTTATAGCCCTTTTTGTGCATGCTCCTTAAGTATTCCTCTTCCTTCTGATATTGTGTAATATCAAACCAACGAACTTGTTTTTTCATTCTGCTTCCTCCTCCTTCATCGTCCGATACAGACGCTCAATGCGCCCTTTTTCCAGATCAAGTACCTGCTGACCTAAGTCCGTGATCACATAAAGCTTTCTCTTTTCCTCTTCCCTGACAAAGCGAATCAATCCGTCCTTCTCCATCTTTGACAGACTTCCGTACATCGTTCCCGGGCTTAAAACCACATCCCCGCCGGTCAGCCTGTCCACCTTTCGGACAATGCTGTAGCCGTGCATCTCCTTTTGCAGACAGAGCAATATATAAAAGCCGGTTTCCGTCATCGGCACATAAACCTTCTTGATATGTGCATCCATATAGATCTCCTTTCCCGTATTGAAATACGATATACATTTACAGAAATATCATCGCTGATATCAGAAGCTATGCAAAATAACGAAAATGAGGGGACTCAGCGACCGCTTGGAGTCCGAATTTCGTTATTTTGTATAGCTTCGTACCTCTTAAATCCCGTTTCTCAACTGCGCCAAAATACATCGAAACGCAATACATCGCAGTGCTATATATAATATATAGCACTGCGATGTATAATTGTCAAGAATATTTTATGTTTCTTAAATCATTTTTAAATGATAATACAGATCAGACCTCCGTTTGTATCATTCACAATCTTCTGCATCGTATCCTGAAGCTTCACCTGGCTCTCCTCACCAATCATTGCAATCTTACCGGAAATGCCGTCACAGATCAGCTGTTCCACCGTCTTGCCGAAAATATTCGTATCCCAGATGCTGTCGGGGCTTTCTCCCTCCTTGATGTAGGTAATCAGGTCATCCGCCTGCTCCTTCGTGCCGACGATCGGGGCAATCTCCGTCTCAATGTTCGCCTTAATCATATGAATCGAAGGACTTTGCGCCTTAATTTTGACGCCGAATTTGTTGCCATGCCGGATGACCTCCGGGGAATCGAGCACGATTTCCTCCCGCTTCGGCGTCACCACACCATAGCCCTTCATCCTGACACTTTGCAGTGCGGAGAGTACTTGTGCATATTCGCTTCTCATCGCCGAGATCTCTTTGAGCATGCACAGAAGGTCATACTCGTTTTTGATTTCCTCACCCAGCATCTGACTTAACATCTCAAAGTAATAGGCCTCATTCATGTCAAGATCTATGCGGATTGAGCCGTCCGCCATATTGATCGTATCGATCTTCGTCCGCTCGACAAAGTCATCATCCAGTGCAAACGGCGTTCTCATAAAATCCCGCATCAGCGTATAATCGTTCATGCATTCCTTGATATGTAAAATAAGCTGCTGCTTCTTTTCATGGTCCTCCGGCAGCATTTCAACCCACTTGGGAACAAAAAATTCCACCGTGGAAATCGGAAATTCCTGCAGGATGCTCTCAAGGATATCATCCACGTCCTCCTTCTTCAGCTGCTCAAGATTCATTGCCTGCGCCGTCACCGCATATTTTTCCGCAAGCTGGGATGCCATATTTCTCGCCTCGTCCGAGTACGGTCTGCTGGAATTGACAAGCACGACGAAGGGCTTGTGGAGCTGCTTTAATTCCAGTATCGCCCTCTCCTGTGCCTGCACATAGTTTTCCTGCGGAATGTCGGAAAAGCTGCCGTCCGTCGTGACAACGATCCCGACCGTTGCATGGTCGGTAATCACCTTTCTGGTTCCGATTTCCGCAGCCTGCGTGAACGGAATCTCATAGTCGAACCACGGTGTCTTTACCATGCGTTCCACATCATTTTCCAGATGTCCGGTTGCCCCTTCCACCATATAGCCGACGCAGTCCACCAGCTTTACCTGAAGCTTTACATCGTCTGACAGCGTCACATTTGCAGCCTCCTTCGGAATAAACTTAGGCTCCGTTGTCGTGATCGTAGTCCCCTTCGCACTCTGCGGCAGTTCATCCGTCGCCTGCTTCTTTTCATATTCCCCTGTCATATTAGGCAGAACGCACAAATCCATAAAACGCTTGATAAATGTAGATTTTCCTGTCCGCACCGGTCCTACAACACCAATATATATCTCGCCGTTTGTACGCTTTCCAATATCCGAATACAGTTCAAATTCCTTACCTGGTTCCATACAAGCAAATACCTCCTTTGTTTCCACCCGTGGCATGTTACAATATATGTAAGCTGCCGCAGATGTATGACAAAGGAGGTTATTTTTTATACCCGCTTTGGTTTTTTGAGAAACAGAAACAATGCCAGAAAGGTAAGTCCCGCCGCAAGGAACCACTTCGGATGAACCCGGTCTCCCGTATCCGGGGAATCATCCTTTTTGCCCAGCTTTGCATCATAATTTGCTGCCTTTTTCGCTGCCACCTTCTCCCGATACGCATTTTGATATTCCTGCGGTACCTGATCGCCGCACAAAAGTCCGTACGGAGAAAAGTGCTTTACATCAAACAGGACATATGACTGCTCGCCGATTTTGCGATGGATGCAGGAAATATACTCCGGCTGCCCGTTTCCGTCCAGACAGACTGCAACAACCGGTTCATTTTGATATGCAGACGCAATCGGAAGACAGACCGTAATGCGCTGCGAGCCGAGCTTGGAAATCGGTATCTGGCTTGCCGTATCGACAAGCCGTAAATCAAATGCCGTAAAGTTAAAATTGTCGGTCTGAATGCCCTGACCTGCCAGCTGACCGGCAAGCACATCGCTCTCACTGTCCGAGATCGTGAGCTCATATCCGGCAGGATCCGATGTCATATCGGCATAGATGCCCGCATCCTCCTTCCAGTCCGCACGTTTCAATCGAATCGAAAGATTTCCCGTCTGCCCCGCAGCAGCATTGTCACTCACGCTCTCCGCATCCTGTCCGCCGGCTGCATCCGTGCCATCCGCCGGCTGACCGCCTTGCGCAGCAGCATCCGCTTCGCCCGGCAAAGCATCGTTTGCAGCACTCTGGGTCTGTGCTGTCTCGTAGGCATTTGTCTCCACATTTGTCACATAATATTCTTTTCCGTAAATCCACACGCTGCTTGGAACGGCAGCGGCATTTCCGTCTGCATCATGAGAAACTCTCCGGATGCTGACCTCTCCCTTATCCTGCAGGGTCGGTTCCTTCAAAACAGAACAGATCACGCCCTGATATCCCATCTCATGTTCCTTCAAAACCGTTCCTTCCAGCGAAGATGTCTGGGCGGAGGAAGGAATGACAAAAACGCGGATGCCCTCAAACGGTGCTCTCCGATACTCCGCATTGCTCAGTCTTGTCGCCGTCTTTTCATAGGACAGCTTCGGGAACGTTTCTCCCATGAACACAACGCAGTCCGTCTGTGACATATCTCCATAGGCGAGAAGCCCGATGGATTTTACGCTCTCCGGTATGCGCACGGTCTGCAGGCGGCAGCCGTAAAACGCCCGGTCCCGAATCTCCTCGACGGACAGACCGCCCGACACGTTCTCCAACGAGGTGCATCCGTTAAAAGCATCCTCATCGATTCTCCTGACGCTGTCCGGTATTGTGACTGTCCGGATTTCCGCATGATTCTTAAACACCTCCGGTCCGATCACCTTAATTCCGTCCGGTATCGTGACATTTTCCGCATATCCCTTGTAGGCTAACAAAATGCCGTCTCCGACCACGAGAAAATCATTCAGATTGCCTCCGTACATCCAGCTTGCCAGCCACGGCGTTCCTGCGAAGGCGGAGGGCTCGATCTCGGTGACCGAGGACGGGATGATGACATTTGTAAGTGCTTCACAGTTGTAAAAGGCTCCGTAGCCGATCTCTGTCACACCGCTTGGAATATGGATGGAAGTCAGTCCGCTCCTCGCAAAGCTGAAATCACCGATGCGCCTGACCCCTGCCGGAATCTGATACGATTGCAGTGTTCCTTCCATATAAAAGGCACGGTCCGCGATCGTGTCACCGACAACGACATACTTGGTATTCGGAATTTCCCCGGTTAAGTTGGCGGTCTCCTCCTCCTTTAACACTTCTCCCTGTGCAGCAGCCGGCTGAGACTGCTTTGAAACCGCCGTCTCCGCTGCAGCCGGCGCAGAATCACTGTCATACACCTGTACCTTTGAGTTATCGACAAAAATAACGGCTCTGCCGCTCACGATTTTCGTTCTTCCCAAAACGCCCTGCCCGTCCACCGGCTCCGTGTAGACGGAATTGGACGGATGATCGACATTGGCAGACGAATAATCCTTCTCCTCCCGTTTCTCCTGCTCCTTTGCATTTTCGCCCTCCTGCAAAACGTTGCCGCTCACAGAAGCCGGAAGGCTCCACTCCTCCGGTTCGTCATAAAAGAGCTCCTCCTCGCCGTCCTCCTCTTCCGCAAGGATGACGTTCGTCTCCGCAAAATTGCGATAAAAACGGTCGGCAGCCGTGCCTGCAATGCTTGAAATATGCAGCCGCCTGCAGCCGTCAAATGCGGTGTCATGGATGCGGACAACGGACGGAGACAGGTATAAATCCGTC
>JAFUZE010000179.1 GCA_017476765.1 Lachnospiraceae bacterium | reverse complement strand
CGGTGGCTCGCACGGAGGAGAGAGATTATGGTCATTAAGAGTGTAAATTTGGAAACGGTGTGCGGAATCACGAGTGTGCTGCCGCAAAATGAGCATATGGAGATTGCCTTTGCGGGAAAGAGCAATGTCGGAAAATCTTCGCTCATCAATGCTCTGATGAACCGCAAGTCGTATGCGAGAATTTCCGCCCAGCCGGGGAAAACGCAGACGATCAACTATTACAACATTAACAACGAGCTGTATTTTGTCGATCTGCCGGGATATGGCTATGCGAAGGTGTCGCAGGAGGTCAAGGCGAAGTGGGGAAAGATGATTGAGCGTTATCTCAAAAAGAGCAGGACGCTGCGTGCGGTTTTTCTGCTCATTGACATCCGTCATGAGCCGTCGGCGAATGACAGGCAGATGTACGACTGGATTGTGTCAAACGGCTATCATCCGATCATCATTGCGACAAAGCTGGATAAAATCAACCGCTCCCAGGTGCAAAAGCATGTGAAGATGCTGCGGACAGGGCTGGGGGTGGATGCAGGAACCGTTTTGATACCGTTTTCGGCTCGGACGAAGCAGGGACGGGATGAAATTTATGAGCTGATTGACCGAATGCTGGATGACTGGGAGACGGCAGAATAGGGAACGGCAGAACAGGAAACTGCAGAATAGGAAACGGATACCTTACAGTATATGGACGGCGAAGAAATGCTGTGCTCGTTATCATGAGGATGAGTATATGAAGGGAACAATGAGACATTATGGCAAAATTTTTTTGAATCTGTTCGTCACGGTGCTTGCAGTGCTGCTTGTTATGTTCGTACTGCCGCGGATACTTGTGTTCTTTGCCCCGTTTCTGATCGGATGGCTGATTGCGCTTGTGGCACATCCGGTCGTGGCTTTTACGGAGCGTCATTTAAAGATTCGCAGAAAGGCAATGACTGTTTTTGTCATTGTCGCAGCTGTCGCAGGTGTCTCCTTTCTGATTTACGGCATCGGCTATGTGCTTGTAAAGGAAATTATCGGCTTTGCGGGAAGCGTACCGCAGATACTCTCCTCAATCAAGGAGACGATCGAAAAGCTGGAGCAGTTTTTCAATCGCTTGTTTGTGAGAGTGCCGTTTGAATCAAATATTGATTTGGAGCAGATTTATGACAGTATCATCGATTCGATCGGGGCGTGGACGACAAGGCTCGGGACATCGGCGATGAATGGGATCGGAAGCATGGCAAAAAATATTCCGTCGATCATTATCGGAATCATCATGTGTCTGTTATCGGCATATTTTTTTATCGCAGAAAAAGAAGGTGTCACAGGCATTGTGCGGCGTTATACACCGGATTTTATGAAAAGCAGATGGTCCGTTATTTACAAGAGCATCTTCGGTGCGCTCGGCGGATATATTAAGGCGCAGTTTAAGATCGAATTTTTCATGTATTTTCTGCTTTTGTTCGGATTGTGGCTGTTCGGGGTAAAATACGCTGCCCTGATTGCGCTCGGCATCGCCTTTCTGGACTTGCTGCCGGTGTTTGGAACCGGTACGATCTTAATTCCGTGGGCGATCGTCAAGCTGCTGGAGGGAGATTACAGGATGATGATCGGCTTATTGATTTTGTGGAGAGCCGGACAGCTATTCCGCCAGATCATCCAGCCTAAGATTGTCGGAGATTCCATCGGGCTTGCCCCGCTGCCGACGCTGTTTCTTATTTACATCGGATGGCAGTTCGGAGGCGTTGTCGGTATGCTGATCGCTGTGCCGATCGGTGTGCTTGTCATCAATCTCGGCAAGGCGGGAGTGTTTGACAATATTAAGGAAAGCATACAGATTCTTGTCAAGGATGTGAGAGCTTTCCGCAAGTATACCGCAGAGGATCATAATTATTACAAGCATTATCTCGGGGAAGACGAGGAAGAATGAGAATTGCTGCGGACACGATTTGCGGAAGATAAGGAAGCATGAGAATTGTCATGGGCACGATCCGGAGGATGGACGATGAAAAATTATAAATTGGTCATTCAGTATGAGGGAACCAGATATCAGGGGTGGCAGCGGCAGGTTACGACGCAGCAGACGATACAGGGAAAGCTCGAGGCAGTTTTGTCCAAAATGACGGGAGAAAGCGTGGAGATTGCGGGCTCGGGCAGGACAGATGCCGGAGTGCATGCACTTGGTCAGGTGGCGAGTGTCCGTCTTGAAACCTCGCTGACAAGCCGGGAAATCATGAATTATGTAAACCAATATCTGCCGGAGGATATTGCAGTGACTGAGGTCTCGGAGGTCGATGACCGTTTTCATGCCAGGCTGCATGCCAGTGAAAAAACATATCTTTACCGCGTATTATGCAGCGATGTGCCGCATATTTTTGATAGAAGGTATGTGTATGTGCACCCGGAGAAGCTGAATCTTGCTGCAATGCGTGAGGCTGCCGGATATCTGATCGGAACACATGATTTTAAGGGCTTTAGCACGAATAAAAAGGTGAAGAAGTCTACCGTTCGCACGATTCGACGAATTGAGATTGTGCAGGTGGGGGATGAGGTCCGTTTCGTATATGAGGGAAACGGGTTTTTATATCATATGGTCAGAATCATGACAGGGACACTTCTGGAGGTAGGAAGAGGCGAGAGGGATGCTGCTTCCGTGCTTCGCATTTTGGAGAGCAGAAACAGGGAACTGGCGGGAGAATTAGTGCCGGGTAAGGGATTGACGTTAGTGGAAGTTCGCTATGAGTAAGAGAAATAAGAAAGAGAGTTTGTTTACTCTGTGCATGCGATTGCTATTTATCTTATATATTATTCTGCTTGTGCGGCTGCTTATTTTTAAATATCCGTTTTCAAGTTTTTGTGATACTATGCGCAAGTGGAATTGGGATATGGTCAGACAGGGCGCGCACAGTGCGAATCTGCGTCCATTTAAGATGATTCGTATCTATATCAAATATTTTCACCAGATCAACGGATTCGACAATCTGTTCGGGAACATTTTTGCGTTCGGACCGTTCGGTCTGCTTTTGCCCGTTGCGTTCAAGCAGTGCCCGAAGATCTGGCATACGCTTTTGCATGCGTTCTGGTTTTCGCTCTATATTGAGCTGTTTCAGCTGGTATCACACTTTGGGGAGTTCGATGTGGATGATATTATTCTGAACTGCTTCGGCGCAGTGCTTGGATATTTGTATTATCTGCTCATATACAGAGTGTATCATCGGATGAGCTGAGGATTTTCTTTATGACGGTAAAGTACTCAGAGAAATACCACATCGCGATTGTTGTATAAATACAGGAAGTCAAGGGAGAGGTGATGTGCATGGGAAAAAGAAAGGTGCTGGATTTGTTTTCGGGTATAGGTGGATTCTCACTGGCATTTAATAATGAGGGATTTGATGTCGTAGCAGCGATTGATCATAATAAAAAAGCGTGTGAAATATATGCGCAAAATCTAAAAAATGTGAATGTGATCTGTAATGATATATGTAATGTAGATGTTTCGTTATTGCCGGATATTGATCTTTTAATTGGAAATATACTTATTCCGCGCTTTTCAACCGTGAGAAACAAAGAACGGAATGATAATGATATAAATCAGTGTGTATATAGAATCATAGAGTCTAAAAAGCCGGAAACATTTGTATTAGAAGCGTCTTATGGAAGCAAAAACAGATTGGAAGAACCAATCAACGTATTGCTAAAGCAGGGGTATCATATTTGTCATTTTTTGGCAAACAGTGAGGTGATTACGGGGAAACCTCTGGTAGAAAAGAGAATTTATTTGATAGGTACGAAGAAAGAATTAAGCAGTGAAGCAATAGTGCTCAAGCAAAATGCTGCTCCTACGTCTCTTCGAGATATCATGCAAGAAGATGATATGTTTTTCGGAAAATATCTTTTGGATAATTATAACAGAAAAATAAAGATTCTTGATCCTGACACAGACAAAGTTACCTGCAATTTTTGTAATATACCATATGTTGAAACATCATATGGGTTAAGGAGAATTACTGTTAGAGAATATGCACGTTTAAAGGGATATCCGGATGAGTACTTGCTGGATGATAAAAATATATGGCAAACATATAAAATGGTGTTGAGTTCAACAAATGTGACTGTGGCAAGGATGATAGCGCAAAGCCTGAAGAAATATTTTGCAAAGGATGAATCAGAGGTTGAACGGCATGTTTTGCAGCAGCACTCTAAAAAAAGCAAAAAGGATCTCACAAATTCTCAGATCGATAGGCAAAATATCTTAAATAATGAACTGGCGTTGCAAGAGATTCAAGATACCTCGAACATGAAAGGGATTCTTTTTGAAAGTAAATTGTTCTTTACTAAAAATATGGTGGCTACTTTTTTTGAAGTAGATGTTCGTACCATTGAGAGATATGTTGCAACGAATGAATCAGAACTTAAAAAAAATGGATATGAGCTTCTAAAAGGAAAACGTCTGAAGGAGTTTAAGGAATGCATAGCAAGTACAGATATTTTGGATGAAGATAAAAATACTATAAACGCAAAGACAACACAACTTGCGGTCTTTGATTTCAAAGCTTTTCTGAATATGGCTATGCTGTTAGCAGAAAGCGAAAATGCAAGGATTCTTAGGCAAACAATGTTGAACATTGTTATTGATTTCATCAATAGGAAAACAGGGGGCTCAACAACATATGTAAACCAAAGAGACAGAGCATTTCTAAGTTCATATCTGCAAGAAGATGATTATAGAAAAGAATTTACAGATGCTTTGCGCGACTATGTTGATATGGGACAATTTAAGTATGCACTATTCACAGATAAAATATATCAGAGTATTTTTAAAGAAAATGCGAGGGAGTATAGAGAAATATTACAACTAAAGAAAAAAGACAGAACCAGGGAAACATTTTATTCGGAAATTTTAGATTTAATTGCGTCTTATGAGTGTGGCTTGGCGGAGTGTATAAAAAATGAAAGTATGTCAAAGGGACGTTTATTAACTAATTGGGAAACACAGAAAATATTCAATGATTTTGAAAATTTACCTCATTGGAAACCGCTTATAGTAAGTGCAAGGACTAAGATGGCAAGTAGGGATTTGGCTTTGAGAGATGCATTTCATCAGCAATTACAAATGTATATCAAGCCGCTTGAAAAGGACGAATATGAAAGATTTCTTGGAAGTGAGGCAGAACAGATTGCGAGATTGATGGATGAAAACCGTGATGTGCTGAAAAGACTTAAGGAGCGTGAATAAATTGAGTATAAGATATATTTCGCTTGAAGAAGCTCTTGAAACACATCGCTTGACTATTGAAAAGAGTGGCGGAGGCGATTATGGGGAACTTGATATAGGGAGACTGGATAGCGTATTGGAACATATTCAAACTGATGATTATTACCCTACTTTTTTGGCAAAATTAGAGCATTTGTTTTTTTGTGCCTGCAAGTTTCATTGTTTTATAGATGGAAATAAAAGAATTGCGATAACGTTATCAGCATTGTTTTTACTGAAAAACGGATATATGAGGATTGCAAATGTGTTTTTTAGGGAAATGGAAAATATTAGTTATCATGTTGCTGCGGGGCATATCG
>JAFUZE010000018.1 GCA_017476765.1 Lachnospiraceae bacterium | reverse complement strand
TTTGATACACTTTGTTCATATGAAAAGGAGAGGTAAAAAAAGATGATAGGTGACAAAAAAGTATTATTCAGCGGAATGCAGGCGACAGGGAATCTGACTCTCGGAAATTATCTGGGAGCATTAAAAAACTGGATTGATCTGGCAGATGAGTACGAATGCTTTTATTCGGTCGTCGATCTGCACTCGATTACGATCCGGCAGGATCCGGCAGAGCTGCGCAGGCGTGCAAGAAGTCTGCTGACCTTATATATTGCGGCAGGGCTGGACCCGGAGAAAAACTGTATCTATTATCAGTCTCATGTTTCCGGACATGCGGAGTTGGCATGGATTTTGAACTGCTTTACTTATATGGGTGAGCTTAACCGTATGACGCAGTTTAAGGATAAGGCGGCGAAGCACGCAGACAATATCAATGCCGGGCTCTATACCTATCCGGTTCTGATGGCAGCCGACATTTTGCTTTATCAGGCGGATGTCGTTCCGGTCGGAAAGGATCAGCTGCAGCATCTGGAGATTACAAGAGATATTGCACAGCGGTTCAACAATATTTACGGGGATGTGTTCACGATTCCCGAGGCATATGTCGGCAAGGTCGGGGCGAAGATCATGTCGCTTCAGGATCCGTCCAAAAAGATGTCCAAGTCCGACGAGAATCCGAACGGAAGCATTTATCTGATGGATGACCCTGACACGATCATACGTAAATTCAAGCGTGCAGTGACCGATTCCGAGGCTTGTGTGCGCTACAGCGAGGAGCAGCCGGGCATCAGGAATCTGATCGATATTTACTGTGTGTGCACGGGCAAGACCCCGGCGGAGGTTGAGAAAGAATTTGACGGAAAGGGCTACGGCGATTTTAAGCTGGCAGTAGGAGAGGCGGTAGTCAGCGTCTTAAAACCGATACACAGCCGCTTTGATGAGCTTACAAAGGACAAGGCTTACATCGATTCGATCATCAAGAAAAATGCAGAGAAAGCAGAGTATTATGCGTTAAAGACGCTCAGAAAGGTGCAGAAAAAGGTCGGTTTTCCGGAAAGAATCCGTTAGCCGGAAAGACGGAAGCGTACTAGTGCACTGTGGCACGTTCATATTTGAACGTTTCAGCACACTAGTGCAGCATTTTCCCATGAACGATACACTTTTTGCTTGCCGGAATTCGGCTTCACGGATGTATTCGGCGCAGCAGCCGGAACGTAGCGTCGATTGCTATGTGACGAGCCTCTGCATGTCAGAGGGCAGCCCGGCGGTAAAAGAAAGCGGTTTTTTTGTGATCGGATGGCAGAAGGCGAGCTTGTGGGAATGCAGCGCCTGCCGCCCGATTTGGTCGAGCGGTCCGCCATAAAGGCTGTCTCCGAGCAGAGGGTGTCCGAGATATTTCATATGAACGCGAATCTGATGGGTGCGCCCGGTTTCCAGCACAAGGGAAACAAGGGCATACCCATCTTTTCTTTGCATGACCTCATAGTGAGTCACGGCACGCTCGCCCCGTTCAAAATCGACGCACCGCAGGATGATGGAGTCTCCGGTGCGCGCAATCGGGGCATCCACAACGCCATGAGAAGGGAGCACACCAAGACGGTCCTCATGAACGAGAGCCAGATATTCTCTGTGAATTTCCCTTTTTGCAGCCATACCGGACAGGATGCCGGCGCTGAGCATATGCTTGGCGATCACCGTAAGACCGGTCGTATCACGGTCTAAGCGGTTGATGCAGCGGAATACAAAGGGAATTCCCTGCTTGCTGTAATAATAGGCGACGGCATTGGCAAGTGTATTGTCATAATGATGCATCGAGGGATGAGTCGGCATATCTGCAGGCTTATCGACGATCAGCAAATCTTCATCCTCGTACACAATGGGAAGCGGCTGGTCGATCGGCAGGATTTTATCGTTTTCGCCGGTTTCCTGTATATGGATCGTAAGCTCATCGCCAGCCTTCAGCGGATGGCTCACATACTCCCAGACTCCGCCCAGCAAAATGCTCTCGGGCATCTTTTTTAATGCCGTCACATTTTGGTGCGAGTAGCCCATTTGGCGTAAATATTCAAGGATGGTCTTTCCTGTATGTTCGGATGAGATGTGATAAGTCAAAATTCGTTCCATGTTTTCCGCCTTTCGCAGTTCACAATAAGCATTATTATAGCTTATGTATCCTCCCACTGTCCATAGGTTTGCTTTTGTGATTTTCGCCGCTCGTGTTTTTGCAATTTTTTTTGCATATCCGGATAGATAATGCTATAATCTGAATAAGGTGTCGGAAGGAAATACAGTTTCTATTTTCCGACGCAGCTTGCGGAAGAAGGATTGGGAAGTGAGGTTTTGGTATGAGTGACAAATATGTAGCCTATGTATCGACCTATACGATGGGGACGACGGGGAAGCAGTGCGGGATTAAAATATACGATGTTGATATGCAAAACGGCAGGTTCAAGGCGAAGGATGAGGTGGAAATTACCAATTCTTCCTATGTGACGATATCCCACAATGGAAAATACCTGTATTCCATCACCGATTTCGGTGTGGAGGCGTACGATATCCAGCCGGACGGCTCACTGCGGACGATCAATCATGCCTCGATCAACGGAATGAGAGGCTGTTATTTGTCAACGGATTATGAAGATAAATTTTTGTTCGTGGCAGGCTATCATGACGGCAAGCTCACTGCGCTTCGGCTTGAGCCGGACGGCGGGGTCGGAGAGATTACGCACGAAATCTACAACAAGGGACTCGGGAGCATTGCAGAGAGAAACTTCAGACCACATGTCACCTGCGTGAAGATGACGAGGGATAACCGGTTTTTGATGGCGGCAGACTTGGGGATGGACCATACCGATGTGTATGAGCTTGATCACCGGACCGGCAAGCTGAAACCGGTTGATGTGATACGGAGCGAGATTGAATCGGCACCGCACCATATTAAGATGACAAAGGACGGCAAATTTGTCTATATCGTACATGAACTGAAAAATTATATCGACGTGTACTCCTATGAGTATGTCGGAAACAATCCGGAGTTTACAAAGATTGAGTCTG
>JAFUZE010000178.1 GCA_017476765.1 Lachnospiraceae bacterium | reverse complement strand
TGATACCGGATCGCAAGCGAATCGCTGTAGGACTTGCTCGTGCGCACAAGCACATCGCCGTCCGCCCGAACGAGCTGATGACCGACGATGACCTTGTCATCGCTCTCGATCGGCACATCCCCGCTTATGAGAATATCGCCCGCCTTTACCGCCTCGCCTTCCTGTACAAGAGGAACGCCCTGCCTTGTGATGATGCTCTCAACGACACCATCCGTATCGGCGAGCAGATCGGCACTTGTCTTCTCCTCCGGCTGGCTGCCGGTCCGGATGTCGTTTTCCTTCACATAGATCATCAGCTTTGTCCCCTCGATCTTTGAGGAGGTCCAGGTGATGAACGGATATTCATTGCGAAGCGATTTTTCCAGAGCATCGATATCGATGCTGCTTTTTTTGACACCGTATGCGATCTGTCTGTCGGACAGAAAATCGAGAAGCATCTCCCTCGTCAGCTGCCGGCCTCCCTCGAGATCAATCGCCCAGATAAAGGTCGAAAGGTAGACCAGAAAAAACGCACATGCCAAAAAGCCGGCAAAAAACAGCTTCCTCTTTCTCCATCGGGTCATCAAAAACGGAAAACCGGTTCTGCCTAAAATATGCACTCTGGTCTTCGTCTTTCTCAGAATCGGCTTTAAGCGGTAAAAATCCGGAAGGGCGACCGTCATCTCGTAACAGCATCCGCAGGGCGTGATATCCCACAGAAGGATTCCGTGGCTGCTGCACAGATTCATAAACCGTTCCGGCGAAAATCCGGTCACGCGGATACGCAGAAAGCCTCTCATAAAGCGAAAAACAAAAAGCATGTATCCCCCTGTCTACTCGAAAAAATGAATCTGTTCAATGTGCCCGGTGATCTTCATTTCCTCGTCCGTATAATAATCGACGGCCAAATTCGTTCCAATAAAGTGCATCCGGCAGGTTTTTGTCTGGAGCATCACCGAATTGCTGCATATCTCAATGATACCCTTATAATTTTCTATAAATGCCTCCTCACAGCCGGTGATGGACGTCATGGAAGCGCCTAAAATAAAGTCCTTTGGCAGCTTCAGGGAATCTGCGACCTGTTCCCTCGTTCTTTTCATGATTGGTTTCGAGCTTTTTTTATTCATATCTCATTGTATGAAAAAGTCTCTTACTTTATTCCATCCCTGACAGCGTCTGCATCCGAAGGCTTTCCGTCCTGTGAGCTACTCCCGCACAATTCCCTTAATCAGCGGCTCCTTTTCCGGCTGCTCAGCCGAGAAGGTATAAGCGCCGAGAAAGCGTGCCCTTGCCGCCTCAAATTTTGCCCGGTCGTTTGCGTGAATCGTCGCCAGCACATCTCCTTTTTGCACATAATCGCCCTTTTTCTTTTCCAGCACCAGTCCTACGGAAAGATCGATCTCGCTTTCCTTCGTCTCCCTGCCGCCTCCTAAGAGCAGGGAGCAGATGCCGATCTCGTCACATTTAATATGCGTGATATATCCATCCTTTTCGGCGTAAACAGGTTCTGTGATCGATGCGGTCTTTAACAGAGAAGGGTCATAGACCTGCTCCCTGCTTCCACCCTGCGCCTCAATGAACTCCGCAAGCTTTTCCAGTGCCCTGCCGCTTGCAATCGCATCCTGAAGCAGCGCCTGTGCCTCCTGCTCCTCCTTTGCGATGCCGCATGCGAGCAGCATGTAGGTGCCGAGTGTAATGCATAGTGCGGTAAAGTCCTCCGGGCCCTTTCCGCGCAGCGTATCGATTGCCTCCTTGACCTCCAGGACGTTGCCGACCGCACGTCCGAGCGGCTGATCCATATCGGATATGACCGCAATCGTCCTTCTCCCGGCTCCGTTTCCGATTCTGACCATCTCCCTTGCAAGGGCGAAGGCATCCTCCTCCTGTTTCATAAATGCGCCGCTTCCGGTCTTGACATCCAGAACAATGGCATCCGCTCCCGCCGCCAGCTTTTTGCTCATGATCGAGCTGGCGATCAGCGACATCTGATCGACCGTGGCCGTCACATCCCGCAGGGCATACAGCTTTTTATCCGCAGGAGCGAGGTCTGCCGTCTGTCCCACGATCGCCATGCCGATCTCGTGAATCTGCCGGATAAAGCGCTCCGTCGTCATTGCCGTCTGAAAGCCGTCAAAGCTTTCCAGCTTATCGATCGTGCCGCCCGTATGTCCGAGCCCTCTGCCGCTCATCTTGGCAATGACGGCTCCGCATGAGCAGACGAGAGGGATGAGCGCAAGGGAAGTCTTATCGCCCACGCCGCCGGTCGAATGCTTATCCGCTTTTACACCTTTTATTTCCGATAAGTCAAGCAAATCCCCGCTGTGCGCCATCTCCATCGTGAGCGCCAGTGTTTCCGCCTCACTCATGCCTCTGAAATAAATTGCCATCATCATCGCCGACATCTGATAATCAGGGATTTCTCCTTTTGTATATCCCTGTACCATAAACCGAATCTCTTCCCCGCTTAAACTGCCGCCGTTTCGCTTTTTCATAATCAGGTCATACATCCGCATCCTTTATCCCTCCTCAAACAAACAGAATCACTTTTTGAGCTTCACAACAATATGATTTTTTTCCTCCTGCTCATCGATCTGCAGATAATCCAGACTTTTGATGAACTTATTAAACTGGGAAAAGCCGTAGCTTTTTACCGTAAACGAAGGCACCCTCTGCTTGAGCTTCCTTCCCAGTGCGCCGAGCTCGATACCGCCCCTGCCCGCCTCGCTGACAAGTGCGCGGATTGCCTCGTTGATATCTGCATTTTTGTTCTCGATCGTGACAAGGCAGCTGCTGTTTCGCTTGATCAGCTTAATGTTATGCAGATCCTGACAAAACGTTGACAGCTTGCTGTAGCCGTAGTTGCGGACATCAAAATCCGGATACATCTTGACAAGACGGCTCCCGATTTCCCCGATGTTCGTCTCGTTCTTCCCGTTATCCTCGTTCTCCGTGATGATCGTGAGAATCGCCTGTTCGATTTCGGACTGCTTGCGGACATGCAGCGATGCCTCACCGGTCTCCTGCGTCAGTTCATCCTCATCCCGGATATTGCCGAGGTATGTAAACTTGTCGCACGCGGAGATAAAAGCCTCCGGAGTCTTCGTCTCCCCCATTCCGACGACGGTCTTTCCCGACTCGCGCAGACGCTGCGCCAGCCTTGTAAAGTCGCTGTCGCTCGTCACGATACAAAAGCCGTCCACATGATTTCCATACAAAATATCCATCGCATCGATGATCATAAACGAATCGGTCGCATTTTTTCCTTTGGTATACGCGAACTGCTGCATCGGCTGAATGGAATGCTTGAGAAGAACCTCCTTCCACGACGTCGTCTCCGCTCTCGTCCAGTCCCCGTAGATTCTTTTGATCGTCACCGTTCCGTATTTGGTCAATTCATCGATAATATTTTTGACATACTTGGCAGAAATATTATCCGAATCGATAAGAAGCGCATAGCGCTTTTCCTTTTCTTCCATGTTTCACTCCTTTTTCACTATTGTTCCATCGATACTTGTGCCCTCTTTCTTCACTGCATATAACGAAAAAGAGGGCGACTCATCCACCGCTTGGAGCCGACTTTCGTTATATTGTTTCACATTATTTGTGATAGGGCTCATGATGAATGATTCGGTAAGAGCGGTAAATCTGTTCACACAAAATGAGCCGCATCAGCTGGTGCGGAAAGGTCATATCAGAAAAGCTCAGCTTCTCATCCGCACGTCTCATGACCTCGTCCGCTAATCCGAGCGAGCCTCCGATGACAAACTGAATATGGCTCTCGCCGGAAATGCCGAGTTTCTCGATTTTCTCTGCAAGGGAGACCGAATCGAGCTTTTTGCCTTCGATCGCAAGCACAATCGTGTAGGCATCCCCCCGCCAGCTTTTCAGCAGACGCTCTCCCTCCCTTTGCCGAATCAAAAGCTCCTCCTTCTCACCGGCATGCTCCGGTGTCTTTTCATCGGCAACCTCAACAATTTCCACCTTAGCATACTTCGACAGCCGTTTCACATATTCGGCAATACCGTCCCGAAAGTAGCTCTCCTTCACTTTCCCTACGCACAAAATCGTGATTTTCACAGTTACCTCCCAGTACCGGTGCAGCGCCTTCTACGAATAAAGCTGCTCATAATAATCATCCACCAGCTGCTCGATAAACGCCGCGTCCGCCTCGGCAAATTCATCCATAAGCGCCCGCTTCATCCGTGCGGTGCGGACAAAATACAGCTGCTCTTCGCCTCCGTGTTCTGCGCCCTGCTCAGTCTGTCCGACATCTTCTTCATCCGGCTGCTGTGTGTGCGATTCTTTATGTTCTCCGTTCTTTTTAGCCTGCTTGCCTTCGTCCTGCCCTTCCTGCGGTGCTTTTGTCTCTTCGTCCGCCGGCTGCTCCTTCGGGAAATTCGAGGCTAAATAATTCAGGATCCGCTCCTTTAAGCCATCCTCCGTCTCCGCCTGCGCAAAAAGCTTTTTGCTCTGTGCAAAGGAATAGACAGCGATGACAAGAAACAGGACAAAAACCGTTCCCATAACGCCATAGATCATAACCTTATTAAAATGGAACTGCACAGGCAACAGCCCAAGCTCGTAAATGACGATCAGGGCAAGTCCGAGAACGCCGACGATCAGAAGCGCCCATGCGCTCGACTTATACTCCTCCGCCCTGTCGCGCTTATTCTGATATACGAGCGGAATCTCCTCCGCCTGCTGCATTGCGGCAAGATTTGCCTCGGCAGCTTCCTCCAAAAGCTCAATGTCCTCCGCCTGATCAAAGGACGCTTCCTCCGGCTCACAGCCATCTGTTCCGAGATTCTCTGTATCCCCTGCTTCAAGCGTAATCTCCGCTGTATCGTCCCCTGACAGCTCTTCGCCGTCCTCCGCATCTGTCATAAGCAGCGAGCCGTCCTCCGATAATCCCAAATCGGAGAAATCAAGCTTCCTTGTCTTAGCCTCCCTCAAAAAGACATGCAGCATACGCTTTGCCGCCTTCTCATGCTCCCAGCTGACAAAAATCTCATGCTGCTCCTC
>JAFUZE010000177.1 GCA_017476765.1 Lachnospiraceae bacterium | reverse complement strand
GCAAAGGTGACCGCCCTTCCTTTGCATGTAGCAAGCAGTCTGACAAGCTCAGCATCGATGCCCTGCGCCTTTCCCTCGACATCGACTGCATGGATGAGAAATTCATCACAGTAGCCGCCAAGCTCCTCCAAAGTCTCCTCCGTCAACGCCACGCTTGTAAATTTTTGCCAGCGGTCGGTCACAATATAATAGGTTCCCTCCTTTTTGCGGCAGCTTAAGTCTAGAACAAGCCGCTTTCTGCCGACCCTTGCAAGCAGCTCCTTCAATCTGTCGTAATGAATGACTCCGTTTTGAAAGACATAGGACGTGATGACAACATGCGATGCTCCGGCATCCAGAAATGCTTCCGCATTGTCAGACGTAATGCCCCCGCCGACCTGCAAGCCTCCCGGATAAGCCATGAGAGCCGCCATCGCTTCCTTTCTGGTTGCCTCATAATACTCACTGTCTGCGGCGTTTAATAAAATGACATGTCCGCCTTTTAGCCCGTATTTTTGATATAAATGCGCATAAAAAGCACTGTCTTAATGAGAGACAAAAATTTCCTTTGCCTCGTTGCCCTCATCCTTTAACGAACCGCCCACGATCTGCTTCACCTGTCCGTTATGTATATCAATGCAAGGTCTGAATTCCATGATCGCTCTCCTTTTCATTAAAAATTTATTTTTCAATTTTAGGTATAATCGAGCCAAAGAGGTTCATACTAAACGTGGAAAATAAAAAATATTTTTCATGAAGTATTATAACAACAAGGAGGATAATTATGAAGAAGAAAATGTTTACGCTACTTTTCTGTATGGTCTTATCTTGTACTCTTCTGACCGCATGCGGAACAACGAACAGAGCAGACGGAACAGACGACGGTATCAACAATACCGCAACAGATAACAACGATACGACCGCAAGAGACAACAATCGTAACACAGCAAGCAACACGGCAAACGATACCGCTGCAGGTGCGAACAACACAAACGGCACAAATAAAAACACTACAAATGGCACGACGGCAAATGATAACAGCAAAAACAACACGACAAATAACAACGGCACAACAAACAATGCTGCAACAAACAATAACAATACACCTGCCGACAACAACACCGACAACAACGTCACTGACGGGACGGCCAACAACGGCACCGACAATCAGGGTGGTGTCATTGACAATGCGACCAATATTGTAGATGACGCAGGCGATACGGTCGGAAACGTGGTAGATGACGTAGCAGATGGTGTCAAAAATGTAACAAATGATGTAGTTCGCTAATTTTGCTGCATTCTCTCTCGGAAAAAACGGAAAGACCGGTGTACAATTCAAGGTACACCGGTTTTTTCTTACACATCCTTTTCGCTCAAAATACCCTCGCGGTAAGCCTTGAGCAGATCCTCCAGCTGCGCAATGCTCTCTCGAAGCTCCGCACCGATATCCGTATCGGCAACGCTGATTCGGCGTGTCGAGGTCTCCACGATGATGGAATCCGAGAAAATATCCGATTCATTCCGGATTGCCGCCTCGGCGGACTCGAACGGCTCATGGGAAACCAGACGCATGCCGTAGCTGTTCGAGACGAGCGTATAACCTGCAATACCGGTTTTATCCTGATATGCCTTCGAAAAGCCCCCGTCAATGATGAGCAGCTTGCCGTTGCATTTGATCGGTGATTCTCCTTTTTTGCGTTCTACCGGCACATGCCCGTTGACAATGTGGGACGTGCTGCTGTCAAGTCCGAACTCATTTAAAATTTTGTCAATTACGTTCTCTTCGTTGAGCAGACGATAATACGCATTCTTGGTTTCCTTATGCGTCTCCTTGTCCTCAATGAAATAACGTTCAAAGGTCGCCATCTTATCCTTTCCGAACACCGGTGAGTTTGGTCCGGCCCAGATATACCACATAATATCCTGCCCCTTGAGCTTTTCGCCGGAGCTGCGATCTCCGTAATAGCCTTTGCGCGCATACGATTCCAATACGTCATATAGTGCTTTTCCGCAATATTCCTTCCCGAAAACTTCGATTTTTTGAAAATCTCCGTTCTCATCCAGCGGCACACAGCCATGATAGAGAAGATTGGAGTTGTAAACACGGTAAAGACTGCCCTTCGCAAACAGGAAACGCACATCCTTCTGCAGCTTATCACACCCGATGAACGCCTGACGAAGCCGCTCCATAACCTCTGCCTCCTCCTTTGTCAGACGGTACGGATCAGCCGGATTGACCGTCGGCAGATCGACATCCTTCATCGGATATACTCTGCCGTCCACCGTAACAGTCTGCTTTTCAAAATCAATCTTATCCAGAAGAAGTCTGCTCTCCATATGAAATTCCGGTCTTCTCTTGATCAGCTGTCCTTCGAGCTTGAACTGGAGAATCGCAATCGCCTTGTGCATCTTCATATCAAGGCTTAAGTCCTTCGTGTTATAGTCTGTATTGTATTTGATGGCAAACGCATCGCAGTTCGTATCGGCGTACTGCTCCATTGCAAAGGTTGCAAGCGGAATAAGATTGATGCCGTATCCATCCTCCAGCGTATCCAGATTGCCGTACCTTGCAGCTATGCGGACGACATTGGCAATGCACGCCAGATGCCCGCTGGCAGCCCCCATCCATACAACATCGTGGTTTCCCCACTGTACATCGACAGAATGGTAATACCTGAGCGTCCGCATAATAATGTGCGGTCCCGGTCCTCTGTCATAAATGTCGCCGACGATGTGCAGATGGTCGATGACAAGCCTCTGGATCAGATTGCAGAGCGCAACGATGAACTCCGGTGCCCTCCCGATGCGGATGATCGTGTGCACGATCTCGTTATAATACGCTTCCTTGTCCTGAATCTCTGCCTTCTCCGTAATCAGCTCCTCAATAATATAGGCAAAATCCTTCGGAAGTGCTTTTCTGACCTTAGAGCGGGTATATTTGGACGAAACTCTCTTGGTGATCTGTACCAGCCTGTGCAGCGTAATATTGTACCAGTCCTCAATATTTTCCTCCTGCTGCATGACAATCTCCAGCTTTTCATTCGGATAATAGATCAGCGTTGCGAGACTTTTCTTATCCTTATTGCTGAGCGCATTGGCAAACACCTCATCGATCTTGCGCTTGACCGAGCCGGAACCGTTTTTGAGCACATGATTGAACTGCTCGTATTCCCCGTGGATATCCGTCATAAAATGCTCGGTTCCCTTCGGGAGGTTCAAAATTGCCTGTAAATTGATGATCTCCGTGCTCGCAGCCGCTATCGTCGGATAATGCTTTGCAAGACTTTTCAAATATTTAAGTTCTTCCATCGGTCCATCCCCTCTATCACAAATTCTGCTCTCTATCTGTACTTGGAAATTCCATCTGTCATTCCTGTGCACACGCAGCCGCATCATGCGTTCCGAATCGCTGCCCTGCGCCTTGTACATGCGTCTGTCATCCCTGTGCGCACGCAGCCGTATCATGCGATTCTTCTGCCTTCGATATGCGGTCTGTTATCCCTGTGCATCAATGACATCGCTCATATCATATCTTCCGGCACCCTTACCCTTCAAAAACTTGGCTGCCTGAATCGCTCCCTTTCCAAACACGGCTCTGGAATATGCCCTGTGGGAAAATGTGATCACTTCGTCCACTCCGGCAAAGATGACATCGTGGTCGCCTACGATCGTGCCGCCCCGGACAGCAGAAATACCGATTTCCTTCTTCTCTCTCTTCTGACGCACCTGACTTCTGTCATACACATAGTCATACTCACCGCCGAGCTCCTCGTTGATCGAGTCTGCCAGCGCAAGCGCCGTGCCGCTCGGGGCATCCAGCTTCTGGTTATGATGCTTCTCGACAATCTCAATATCATAGCCTGCCTTCGCAAGAACGTTCGTCGCATCCTTCAGCATTTTTAACAACAGATTGATGCCGAGAGACATATTCGCCGATTTCAAAATCGCAGTGTGCCTGGATGTCTCGTCGATCTTATCGAGCTGCTGCTCGGATAAGCCTGTCGTACAAAGGACGCACGGCATTTTTTTGTCCGCGCAATAGTCGAGCAGCTCGTCCACTGCCTTTGCCGATGCAAAGTCAATGATCACATCCGCCTCCACGTCGCAGTCCGAAATTTTGCGAAAGACAGGAAACGGATTTTTGAGATGGTCAGAGATATCAACCCCTGCCACGATCTCGATCTCGTCATCGGCTGCGATCAGCCCGCTGATAACCTGTCCCATTCTTCCGTTACATCCATGCATGATCACTCTTGTCATTGTTCTGTTCTCCTTCTTTTATCTTTTTTGCACCTCGCAGTAAATGTCTGATATACCGCAAATAAAGAAATCCGCTAATTCCCTCATATCGGAAATTTATCTTACGATATACTAACGGACAAAATTCCTGCCCGGAATTCTGTCCGTTTCTCCTTAAGCGCTTATAATATGCCAAACTCCTTCATCGCTTTCTCGAGTACCTTTGCATGCTCCTCCTCCATCTCGGTCAGAGGTCTGCGCAGTACACCTGCCTTTTTGTTCATGAGATTCATCGCCTTCTTCACCGGAATCGGATTAACCTCGCTAAACAGGGCATCGATCAGATTCATCGCAGATAACTGGATGCTACGGCTTCCTTCCACATCCCCGGCAAAGTATTTCTCACAAATATCATGCGTCTGCTGCGGTGCCACGTTGGACAATACGGAAATCACGCCCTTGCCGCCCAGAGACAGAATCGGAACAATCTGGTCGTCATTGCCCGAGTACACATCCACATCATCGCCGGCAAGCGCCATCAATCTCGCCACTCCGGAAATATTGCCGGTCGCATCCTTGACGCCGACAATGTTCTTTACCTCCCGGCAGAGTCTCACGACGGTTTCCGGCTGAATCAGCACGCCGCCGGTTCTGCCCGGAATATTGTACAGAATGATCGGAAGGGAAACTGCCTCCGCAATCATCGTAAAGTGCTCCGCCAACCCCTTCTGTGTACATTTGTTGTAATACGGTGTCACGAGCAAAAGTCCGTCTGCGCCGGCTTTTTCCGCCTCCTGTGAGAGATAGATCGCCGTCTCCGTACAGTTCGAACCTGTTCCGGCAATGACCGGAATTCTCTTGTTTACCTTTTCCACACAGTAGCGGATCACATCCAGATGCTCCTCATGAGATAATGTGGATGCCTCTCCGGTCGTTCCGCAGACGATAATCGCATCGGTGTGGTTCTCAATCTGATATTCAATCTGCTCGGCAAACGCCTCATAATTCACCGAACCGTCCTCATGGAATGGTGTGATAATCGCAACACCGGCTCCTTTAAAAATTGCCATAATATTCCTCCTTCAATCAAAAAACCGACCCTTATGAGCCGGTTCGTATATTCATTGTATCACATATCCGATAGCGCCCCATCAAACCTGATGACAGTCATACAATTCTTGATTGTATGCCCAAGGAAACAATTACAGCGCACTGTATCCTTTCGGCATCTTCCCCTTTCCTCCGGCTTCCTTTGCCCCTGCGGCATCCACCGGCGTACTGATGAAACATGCAACCTCTATCCTGCTTTATATATTGTATGTTGTGGTTCTCGATATATGCCCTACAACTAAGCAAAGTTTAGCACTTCTGTTTTTTGCTGTCAACCGCTTCCTTACATTTCTGCGCAAAAAGCCGGCAGCTGTATACTGACTAAAAAGTAACGGCTGCCGACTTTATGGCTCTTGGTTTATGCATATACTTTAAAATTCATCTTATCGATTCTGGAAACCTCATCTGCCAGAGCACATACCTCATCCGACAGCTGAATCCCTGTCATAATAATTGTCACCTCGGGCTGCTTGGCACTCAAAATGCTTCTGAGCTCTTCCACGGTGATGACTCCTACATCGATCAGTCCGAGCACCTCATCGAGAATCAGCAGATCACAGCCCCCGGTCGTCAGAACCTTTCGGGCAAAATTAAGTCCGTTTTTAATATTCTGGATTTCCTCCGCCTTGTGCGCATCACTCAAGGTCGCAAATTCGGCATCCGATTTTTCAAAACGGAAAAACTTGATTTCCGGCTCCAGCCGCTTCAAAAAGGAAGAATCCTCAAGCCCCTTTCCTTTTAAGAACTGAATCACAACGACTTCCTTCCCTTCACTTGCAGCCTGCAGCGCCTCTCCCCATGCAGCCGGAGTTTTGCCATGACCATCTCCACTGTAAATATGTATCATACCTTGATTCATATGCCACCTCATAGCTTTCAAATAAACATCAGTAACGTGAATCATAACATATCTTTCGGAAATTGGCAATCGCTTCTTGGAAATCGGTCACCTTACGGGCTTCCCGCAAGCACGCTCTCTACGCCTGATCCTTTAATTCTTCCTCATAAGGTTCATCCTGTACAAGCTCCAGCTTGCTGACACTGACCTCGTAGGCGATCCGCTTCTCGACCTCATCCTCCGATATTTTCTTCATGTACTCCCTGCTCTGGATACGCCCCCAGATTCTGCACCTTTCACCGACCTGAAAGCCGCTCGCATAGCGCGCATTCCTTCCCCAGCTGATGCACGGAATGTAATCGCTTTT
>JAFUZE010000176.1 GCA_017476765.1 Lachnospiraceae bacterium | reverse complement strand
TATGCACTCAGCGTCAATGAGATTAAAGGATTATTGGACAGCTGTGAGATTGCTTATCAGGAAGCGGGACTGTTTTCCGAAACGGATGAGCTTTTTGTGCAGAGTGAAGCGGAAGAGGAGGTAAAAAAGGAAGTCGATACGAATCTGCTCGACAATTACATTGTGAATTTTAATATGCTTGAGCAGTCCGATTACACGCCGGAGAGCTATGCGGTACTTGGGACAGCGCTGGAAAAAGCAAGGGAAATCAAGGGAGATAAAAATGCTACGCAGGAGGAAATCGATGATGCGGTCACACAGCTCGAAATTGCAAGGTCCGGGCTGGTTTTGGCATCCAAGATCAACTGGCCGTTCCTTATTTTGATCCTTGTTTTGATCGTGGCCATCCTTGCTGCCCTGATCCTTTACATATTATATCTTCGGGGCGTCATCGGGCACAGGGGTGAGAGAGAAAGTCTGCAGACTTTGCAGGGAATGATGGAGGCGAGCAGGGAAACGCTGAGCGGGAATTTGGCTGCCGCGCAACATGTAAGACCGGAAGCAGTCAGGCGGCCGGAGCGGGCACCTGATCGTGGGAACGGCACTACCGTGTTGCAGACCTCCTACAATCAGGGTGAAGGCACGACGGTTCTCGGCGTGAGCAACCGTTTAGGCATGAGTGCGTATCTGACCAGAAGAAAGACCTCGGAAAAAATAGCCGTGAACGGAACTGAATTTGTGATAGGCAAGGATCCGGGCATGACAAATTACTGCATATCCGACAATTCAACGATCAGCAGGACACATGCAAAAATACTGTGCAGCGGGGCTGTCTATTATGTAGTAGATTTAAACTCCACAAATTCCACTTATTTGGACGGAAGGCTTTTACATTCCGGAGAGAAAACCGAGTTAAGGAGCGGAAGCATCCTGCGTCTTTCGGATGAAGAGTTTGTTTTTAACGAAGCATAAAGGGGTGGTGTAGGAAATGAACACAGTTCTGTTGTCTGACCCGGCAACGATAATTTATGAGAGCATCGTATTACTTTTTTTGATTTTTAACACCTTCCGCCTGCGAAGCATCAATAAGAGAACCGAGGAAATGGTATCCTTGCAGATGAACCGCATCCGGGAGGAAAGTCTGGACGCATCTCTTCGCAACACGATGTATATTCAGCGGTCGGAGATGACAGCAAACGGCAATCATCCTTATGATGTGACCTATCATCAGGAGGAAAAGAATATCTATGGGGATACAAGAGATAAAATCACGGTTCAGGTCGAGGAAAAAGGAATTTTATCGACGAAAAAATATGTCGTACATGTTTTTGACACGATTGCGGTCGGCAGTGATGACAGCAATGCGATCATATTGAATGATACATCGATTTCCCGCTGTCAGATTCAGCTTTTGCAGGTTGACAAAAATCTGTTTATCAAGAATCTGGATGTGCAAAATACGGTAAGCCTTCTGCGCAATAAAAAAAGCTATCCCGTCACGGAGGATGCCGTGTGCATGAAGACAGGGGATACAATTTTGCTTGGAAATACGAGCTTAAAGATCACGATTTTATGATTCGAGGGTCAAAACTGATTACACAATACATCTGACGATGCAGTACATAAAGAAAAATATGAGGGGTTACAAATGGCAATTATTTTATGTGTGTACACAAGTTCGACGTTTCGTGAGATCCGGTTACCGGTCATGAACAATTCCGATTATTCTATCGCCTTATACAAAAATATATACGGTCTTGTAAAGGATGTCATTTTAAAGCTGGAGGTCATCCATGAGGAGTGGGTCTTTGTTGAGGATTCGGCTTACAGCATCATGAAGGAAAACGAAGGCTATGAGCGGCAAAGGCTGCAAAATGGTGATGTCCTGCAGGTCTATACAGAGAATGAGGTCATCTCGGTCGTAGTCAGAAAAGTATCGCAGCCCTTCCATGTTTTCAAAAAAATATCGATTACGGACATGAATCGGATCACGATCGGAAAAAACGAAACAAATTTAATCCGATATGATTATTCCGGTCTCGTCTCGAGGGAGCATGCGGCTTTGTCAAAAGGTGCAGGCGGATGGCAGATTACAAATACGGGAGCAAACGGAATCTGCGTCAATTCTCAGCTGATCAGGGGCAGTTATGATTTAAAGTTCGGCGATTATATCAATATCATCGGTCTGCATATAGTCTATCTGGGAGACATCCTTGCGATTGATGCGGCAGATCATGACCTCCGTCTTTCCGAGGCTTTGAAGGAATATGAATACGATGCGGATGCGCAGGAACAGACAGGGAATCCCCAGAAGCGTATTGTTGCCGACAGCAGGATTCTCATACATCGTGCGCCCAGAAATATTGAAAAGATAGAGACGCAGCCGATTGAAATTGAATCCCCGCCGGCGTTAAACCGGGCAAAAAAGCAGCCGATGCTCATGACGATCGGACCGTCCTTTTCGATGGCGATTCCGATGGTGCTGGGCTGCCTTCTCATGACGTCCGGCTCCGGTGCTTCTTCCATAGCGACCTATTCCGGTCTGATCATGGCGGTTTCCTCCGCAGCAACGGGTGTACTTTGGGCGATTCTCGGATTGAGGCATCAGAAGTAGGAGGAGAAGGAAGAGGAATTACATCGCTTTGAGGCATACAGCCGCTATTTGCAGAAAAAATCGGACGAGGTAAAGCAGAAATATGAAAGCAACATCCAATCCATGCATGCCATGTACCAAAGTGCAAAGGACTGTATGGGTTATGCCGAAAATACGACACTTTTGTGGAACCGTAACCAGCGGCACGAGGATTTTCTTTATCCGAGGCTCGGCATCGGAAATGTTCCGTTTCAGGCAGAGATCGTCTGTGCAAAGAAGAAATTTACCCTGTATGATGACAGTCTGGAAGAGAAACCGCGCATGATCAGGGAAAATTTTAACACGCTCTACAATGTTCCGATCTGCGTCAGCCTGCTCAAGAACAGGCTGATCGGTGTGATCGGCGGCGAGTATCTGAAAGGGGCGATCGAGGTAGTCAAAAACATATCCGTTCAGATTGCGGCGAATAACTGCTATACCGATGTGAAGCTTGTCTATATTTACAACGGGCAGGATTCCGCAAACCTTGACAAGTGGGATTTTGCAAAGTGGTTTCCGCATGTGTGGTCGGAGGACAAAAAGATCCGCTACGTCGCTTCGGACAAAAACGAAGCCAGCGATGTCCTCTACGAGCTTGCAAAGGTGTTCCGGCACAGAGATGAATCCGGCATCAGCCAAAAGCCCAATGTCTGTAAGCCGTATTTTGTCCTCTTTTTCATCAATCCGGAGCTGATGGAAGGAGAGCTGATTTCCAAGTATGTCTATGACACGAACGCCAACTACGGACTTACGACATTCATTCTGTCGGACACTCTGGAAAATCTTCCGAATGCATGTGAGGTCATTATTGAAAACGATGAGAAATATAAGGGCATCTACAACGTGTCTGCCCAGAAGGAGGAAAAAATCGACATTCAGTTCGATGCAGTCGATGACGGGCTGCTGTCGGATTTTGCCCGCAGACTGTCCAATTATTATGTGAAGGAGACCGAGACCGGAGGGGATATTCCGACATCCCTTACCTTTTTTGAAATGTTCGGGGCAGGCAGGCTGAGCGATCTGAATGTACTCGACCGCTGGATCAAAAACAGGACATACGATAACATCAAGGGCATCATCGGACAAAAGGCGGGCGGAGCACCGTGTTATCTCGATCTGCACGAAAAATATCATGGGCCGCATGGTCTGGTTGCCGGCACGACCGGTTCGGGAAAATCGGAGACGCTCCAGACCTATATGCTGTCTCTTGCGCTCAATTACAGTCCGGATGACATCGGATATTTCATCATCGATTACAAGGGCGGCGGTATGGCAAATCTGTTCAACGGTCTCCCTCATCTGATCGGGCAGATCTCAAACCTGTCGGGAAATCAGGTGCACAGGGCGATGGTATCGATCAAAAGTGAGAACCGCAGAAGGCAGCGGGTCTTTAACGAGTATGGTGTCAACAATATCAATTTATATACAAAGTTGTATAAAAACAACGAGGCAACGATGCCGATTCCGCATCTGTTCATCATCATCGACGAGTTTGCGGAATTAAAAAGAGAGGAACCGGATTTCATGCGTGAGCTGATCAGCGTTGCGCAGGTCGGGCGAAGCCTGGGCGTTCATCTGATTCTTGCGACGCAGAAGCCGAGCGGCACGGTGGACGACAATATCTGGAGTAACTCCAAGTTCAGGCTATGTTTGCGCGTGCAGGACAAGCAGGACAGCAACGATATGCTCCATAAGCCGGATGCAGCTTACATTACGCAGGCGGGACGCTGCTACCTGCAGGTCGGTAACGATGAGGTTTTTGAGCTGTTCCAGTCGGGCTTCAGCGGGGCTGCATATGAGGAGGATGACGGGAGCGCCAAAACAGATATTGCCAATATCTATACGCTCACCGGCAGAATCGACATGTCGGGAAGCTATGCTAAGGTCACGCAGAAGGAGAAGCTTCTGCAAAGCTGGCTGAGCGTCATAAAGGAAAATCTGCTTGCCGCGCTGGAGGAGCTCTCTGTCAGTGTGGAGGAATGCCTGGAGAAAAAGTCCAAGATGCAGATGCTCATCCAGACGCTGTATGCGAGGTTTGAGCAAAAAGGCATCGAATATGCACAGAGCGTATACAATTCCGCACGGCTTGAGGATTTTATACAGTTATATTCCGAAGCGCAAAGATATGAGGAGGAAGATATCAAAGTCATTCTAAAGCTCTCTGCGGCGAGAAAGGTGAAGCTTCCTCAGGCAAAGGAAAAGACGCAGCTTGATGCGGTAACGGAGTATCTGGCAAAGATTGCGAAGGAGAACGGATATACGCATGAGCTGCAGCTGTGGATGCCGGTTCTTCCTACGAAAATGTTTTTAAGTGAATTTGAGGAGTTTACGGGCGCAAGATTTGAAAACGGAGCATGGCCGGAGCACAAGGATGTATGGGATCTGGATATTGTGATCGGTCTGATGGATGATCCGCAGAATCAGGCGCAGATGCCACTCCATATCAATTTTGCCCAGGACGGACATCTGGGAATCTACGGAATGGTCGTCAGCGGTAAGAGTACGGCGGTTCAGACGATCACCTATGCGCTGGTTTCCAAATACTCGCCGGCATACCTTCATTTTTATGCCATTGATTTCAGCAGCAAGATGATGTCAGCCTTTGAGAAGGCACCTCATTTCGGCGGAGTGATGTACGAGGGTGATTATGAAAAAATTTCCAAATTTTTTGTCATGCTCACAGAGCTTTTGGAGGAGCGCAAAAAGATTTTCAAAGGCGGCAATTACAGCCAGTATGTGCAGGTTCACGGTGTAACCCTTCCTGCAATCATTCTCATAATCGACAACTTCTCCGCCTTTAACGAAAAAACGCAGGAAGCCTATGTGGATTTTATCATTACATTGTCAAAGGAAGGTGTCAGCCACGGTATCTATCTGATCATCACGGGCAGTGCCGTCTCTATGGCAGATGTTCCGTCCCGTGTTGCGGAAAATGTGAAACAGAATATTTGTGTGGAGATGCAGGATAAATTCGCATACAGTGATATTCTGCACACGATGCAGATCGAGGTTTTACCGGAGGCGGGTGTAAAAGGAAGAGGTCTGGCACTGTCGGGCGGCAGGATTTTAGAGTATCAGGTGGCGCTGCCGCTTGATGCGTCCGATGATTACCAGAGGCTCGAGCGGATTGCGGATCTGTGTGAGGAAATGGATCAGGTGTGGGACGGCAGAAGAGCGAGACCGATACCGGAAATACCGGAAAAGCCGGTATGGTCTGTATTCAGCCAGCTCGAGGAGTACGAGAAGCTAAATGCAGACAGTCATTTTCTTCCGGTGGGCTACAAGCAGGAGGATGCGCTTTTATACGGTATCAATTTGAGCGAGACTTATTGCTTTCTCATTACCGGAATGCCGCGTTCCGGAAAGAAAAATTTCTTAAAGGTTATGCTGCAGGCTGCACTTGACAAAAAGGGCGACATTTGTGTGATCGACAGTCCGAATAAATATATGCGCTCCTATCAGACAAACGAGCAAATTCAATATGTGGAAACGGAAGAAGAAATTTTTACATATTTCAGCGAACTTCTGCCTGAATTTGTCAGGAGAAATAAGCTAAAGGGTGAATTGCTCAATGAGGACCGGGAGGAGACGGAGATCTTTGCGCGGATGAGCGAGGAGACACCGATCTTTATTTTCATTTCGGATTTTGCATGGTTTGTCAACATGATCTATGAGACGGAATATGATATGCGCGGTTTTTTGGAAAATATTATCGAAAAGGGAAGGCTGCACAATATCTATTTTGTCGCAAACATCAAGCTGGATGAGATTGTGGAGGTCAGTCATAAGGATCTTTTTTCACTCTTTACCGGACACAAGACAGGAATCCATTTTGGCGGAAATGTCGGGGAGAACAGAATCTTCAACTATGACAATGTTCCGTATCAGGAGCAGTCAGAGATGTTAAAGCCGGGTATTGGTTATACCGCAGGACTTATGAGTAAAGATGTGAGAAAAGTGGTTGTACCTTTGGCGAGGAGGTAACAGGTATGATTTCTTTGCTGATATGCATGCCGGACAAAAAGCAGGAAAGCTACATCATAAATCATATTAAAAATGTTGTTGCCGCATTGGGAAATGATAAGCTGGAAATTTTTCATTACGACGATATCAAAAATGCAGGAGAAAATTTGTCGTCCATCGATCAGATGCAGGCTGCGGTCATCGATGTGACAAGCGATTTCGGATTTGAGCTTGCGAGGCGGATTCGGTCCCGCTCTGCGCAGACGGAAATTATGATTGTCGCAGATATCTCCATATCACCGATCCGGTATTTGAATCCGAAGGTCAAGGCATCCGCCCTTTTGTTAAAGCCTTTTGAAAAGGAAAAAACAATTGCGATGCTCAGAAGCTTTATCCGGCAATTTGTCATCAGCAAGGACACCCGGCAGCAGGAGGATTATTTCTATCTGAAAAAGAGAGGAGAGGATGTTGCCATCTCCTTTTACAGCATTCTCTATTTTGAGGCGCGTGACAAAAAGCTTTATATTAACTGCGGAACGAGAGAGTATGTCATTTATGACTCGCTCGATTCCGTTCACCGGATGCTGCCCGATTATTTTATCAAATGTCACAGGAGTTTTCTTGTAAACCGCAGACATATTCAGGACATAAGCTTTACCGAGGGCTCCATCCTTCTCGACAACGGGGAGAGCATTCCGTTATCCCGCGCCCACAAAAATATGCTCAGGGAGGTGCTTAGGAATGAGTGAGGTGAAGGAGGAAATTTTACTCCTGTCCGAAAATGAGCTCAAGGTTTTGCTTGCGGCAAAGGGAGTGCAGGATGTCTATATCCGGAGCAAAGAAGGCGAGGCTCTTGATGAACAGGAGCTTTGTTATATCATAAATGAGCTTGTGCAAAATCAGTTCATAGAAGGAACGCAGGAGCGGTTTTTTGTGAAAGATCCTCTGGATACGCTGCTTTTGCATATAAAAAATGCGCAGTGGATTTTTATACTAAGGAAGCCCGGCACAACAGACGGGACACTGTTTCTTTATCAGGACTTAGAGGAGTATACTGCCCTTTTTGCACCGGATAAGGAGATGGCAAAATACAGAATCTGTTCCTTTGACCGGGATAAGCTTTTATCGACGCTCAGTCAGGGTGCTGCACATAAGGCGGCTTATGTTCCTGTGCTCGATGAGGAAAAAAGCTATCAAGGCATCGTCGAGTCCCAAAAACCTGTCAGGGAAGAGCTGCTTATGCGCTTTCGTAACATACCGTTCCTGCTCGAGGTCGTAGAGGCAGCAGGCGGAAATCTTACAGAGCGCCTGCTTTTGCGGAATACGGAAAAGGACACGATTTTTGTCCGCAAAAAAGGCAGAAATGTTATCTCGAACTTATTGCGGGATGTGGATGTAACAAAACAGATAACGGATTTGATGGGAGAATATGCGAAATGATCATGGTTGATATTTATTTTCCGGCAGTAGACCAGACCTACAGCCTGCGCCTCGATGAAAATGTAAAAATCCTGTCTCTGATACAGGAGATCGGAGAAATGATGTGCAAAAAGTACAGAAGCAGTCCGGAGGCGACAACCGACCGGTTCATGCTCTGCTCGCTACAAAAAAACAGGGTTTTGCCAAATCACACGACACTCGCCGAGAATGGAATCAGGAACGGTGAGAGGCTTATGATGGTGTAAGATTCACAAAAGGGATGAAAAAACAAACTATTCGTCGTCTGAGCTATACCGTTTGTCGGAAAATCCTCTAAATCTATGGAAAAAGTAATAAAATAATGCAGAATTGACATTGCATTTGGGAGGATGGCATATGGCAAACGAAATGATTATTTATCCGAGACGCTGCGCATCAGAGGGCGAGAAGCTGCAGCAGCTCGCAGGTGACATGGAGCGCTGCATGGCGAGACTGGAACAGGTAAAAAGAACCGTGGGGGCAATGCACGGAAGCAGCTATGCCGGTGTGGTGAGTACTCTGACCGCTGTGATTGACGAGATATCCAATGAAAAGAAAAGCTTAAATTCCTTACAGCAAGTACTTGACCTTAGTGTACAGCTGTATGAACAGACGGAAAAAAGAATTGCAGGTACGCAAGGCTTATTCGGTGCGGTAAATGACGCAAAGGATTTCAGTGACGGCGGAAAAAGCTGGGATACCATTCTGGGAGATGTGCTCGGGAATATCGGAGATGTTCGCAATATTTGGTGGGAGTCCTTGATTGAGTCGGCAATAGGAGGAATAACGGATAAGGATACTCTAAAGGCTCTGGAACAAATTGCCGGAGGCACATATCTGACCTCTTATTGGAAAAATGGCAAGATCTATTTTAAGCTACATCAAAACGGACTCACTAATAGGGAAATCACAAACTGGCTGAGAGAAAATCTTGGCGGGAGTTGGGACAAATACCGTGCTAAAATTTTGAAAAAAGATGGTTTGAGCGTGTATGATGCTAATTCCGGCAGATATACCAAAGATCTCAAATATTTTAAAGATATTAACGACACAGATGTGGCGGAATATATTAAAAAGTTTGATGACGGTATGTTGAAAACTACATTTAAAGAAAACTTTAAAATATTTGATGATTTTAATTATAAGGAATTTAAAGAAGCAGGAAAATTAGGGAAGGCAGGAAAAATACTTGGGGCAGCAGGGACTGTTCTCACGATCGGAAGCGATGTTGTAGATAACTTTTACGATTCGGACACAGGGCAGTGGAGCTTTTCACAAAATCAGCTGGCTGACTGTGTATGTGATGTGGGAATTGATGTAGCATCAGATGCAGCTTTTGCCGCCATCGGCGCTGCAGTTGGTTCACTTATCGTGCCTCCGGTTGGAACTGTGGTTGGAGCAGGCGTCGGAATTGCGATCGGTGTTGTGGCAAATAACGTAGGAATCTATGATATTGATGGTGACGGCAAAAAAGACGATGCCATTACAATTTTCAAAACAAAAGCACACGAGGCAGTGGATGCGGGCGAAAAGCTGATTGACAATGTGACAGACTGGGGATCGAAAGCGGTAAATCAGGTTGGAGACTGGCTTGGAAGTGCGTTTGCATTTTAATGAAATGGGGTGATAGAATTTATGGGTGTTGGGAATATAATCGGGAGTCTGATTGTGTTTTTTATTATGCTGGTTTCTTTGGTGATTCTACCGTTATATGTTGGAATATCTAATATATTGAATGGGGTTTCATGCACCGAGCCAATTACAGCGAAATGTTTGAAGGTAGAAAATTTGTCAACTAAACCGATCAGTCACCCCAATATTAACGCACGATTTGAATATTTTTATGAGGGGAAAAAATATGTACATTATTCGATTGAAATGCTGAGTAAAAAGGAAATGCTGCGATTTAAGGAAGGACAGCAGTACACGGTTTATGTGAATCCAAAGAAACCGAAATTTATCAGATGTACGGATAAAAAATGGGACGGGTACGATTTGTTCCTAGTTTTATTCGGATGTCTTATGTTTTTTGCTACTCTGAGTAGTTTAATCATGCTTTTTGGCAATCTATGAAAACTCAGGATTGAAATCTTGCAAAGATGGACATGTTAGTGTTCGTGCGGAATTTGAATATACATATTTGAAAAGAAAATACAGGGAAGATGCCGTTGAGACGTTGAGCAGAAGAGAAGAAGCGCATTTTAAGGAGGGTCAGACCTATACGGTTTATGTGAACCCGAAAAATCCGAGATATATCAGATGTACGAATAAGAAATGGACGTGGATAGATGTATAGTGCATTCTCATGGGATATCATATGGTTTTGTCTTTAATCCTATTTTTTAGGGAAATATTATTTGGTTAACAGTTAGGAGAAACGGAAATGGCAGTTGTGAGAGGAAAATTAGAATTTCAAAATGTTGTGATTATGCACACAAAGAGCAAGTACGGAGACTGGCAGGATCAGGCGCAGCAGTTTCGTGCGTTTCTTGTGAAAAACGATATTTTTATTACGGGACCGGTCATTGTGCAGTGGGAATTGCAGGAGGATGAGTCAAAGGAGGCGGATCTGACAATTTATCTGCCTACCTACCAGAAATTGCAGATCGAGGAGAACGACACGTTTTCTTATCAGGAGAGGCTGCTGATTGAGGATGGGCTCAAAATCCGCCATGCAGACATGGAAAATGATATTACTGCAACCGAGGCGCTTCTGGAAATTATGGCAGAGAAGGCGGAGCTGAAACTGCAAAAGCCATATTACTACATCTATTTGCCGGTTTTTCAGGAGTATATTGTTGATATTTATGCAGCGATAGAAGAGGGAGAGCAGCCATGATTTTTTTGAGGGATCATATTCGTTACGAGAGGGTTTTGTCCAAAAACTATGAATTTTATTATGAGGAGATC
>JAFUZE010000175.1 GCA_017476765.1 Lachnospiraceae bacterium | reverse complement strand
GCAAATATATAACCCCCCCGAAGTGTATATTCGCGGGGGCTTTACAGCTGTCTTAACAAGTGGGTAAAAGCTTTTGCTGCTTACTCCTCAGAGGCAACTTTTACGACATCGCTGTGGCTCTTTGCGATCTGATAAGCATGGTATCTCGAGAAGTTGAAGGTGCGGAGATTGAGCCGCTTGCCCTTTTCGAGCAGATCATCATAGTAATAGTAGTAAGTGTATGCATCAAAAGCATCTGAGCCGGATGAGGTAAAATGAACCTCAGGACTTCTGTCTTCGTCATGAATGCCCCGAATGCTTTCCAGCAGTCCGTATGACTCCAGCACCGGAGTCGCATCTGCACTGAGGTCGTACAGCAGATAGTAGTAGTCGGTCGAGTCGCCGGATGAATTGTCCGCATGCGACGCCTCAATGTTGTATTTGGCAATGTATGTGTCCGGTCTGGAGAGGCTGAGCAGAATATAGCAGACGCTCACGACGACGACTCCATAGCGGAACAGCGGAAAATCTGCCTTAAAAATATTGATGCAGACAAGTGCCATTAAAATCGTGATGACAAATAGCGCCCACAGAACGAGCACCCGGTCGGAGGAGAGTTGATACGCCTGAATATATAAGATCATCCGCATCGCACTCGACGCAATCATGATAAATGTACATGCGCAAAAAACAGACAAAACAGCCTTCAATACCGTATGCTCCTTAAAATAGTCGATACAAATAAGCACGATAAACAGATTGATGATGCAGACGAAAAGCAGCTGAAAAAACCCTTCCCTTGCATACTGTGCATAGGTGTAGCCCTCCGGCAGCTTCAAATTGCCGAGGAACAGATAAAAAATCTGAATAAAGCTAAAGAGCAGGTATATGACAGTCAAAACCGATGTAAAGGTAATGGCAACGATCGGTTCGTGTATGCGCTTTGATTCGCTTTGGGCATTGCTTTGACCGGAGGACAAATTGGCGATAATCATATAGGAACCCAGGGTGCCGAGACATAGCATAAAACAGATGCCGATGACGTTTTCCGGAATCACGATGTTTTCAAATATTTCGTTGAAAAGATTGCGGAACACAGCGTCCGCGCTCATGAGCAGAGCCATAATGACAATCAGCAGCGGAACTGCAATTAAAATGCCGAACCAGATATATTTTCCCTTGCTGTCCTTCTTGGTGCGCCTGCTCAAAAAGAGGTTCAGCGAACGGAACGGATAGGCGAGATAGCCGATCGAGCCGAGTAATACGGACAGGATAGCCGCAATATAGCTGCCGAACCGGAAGTTCGTGTTCTCATAAAAGTTTAAGATCAGGCATGTGACGAGCAGAAGCAGCATACCCACATAGTTAAAAAAGATAAACAGACCGTTGTCTGTAAAAATCGTTCCAAAGCTCAGTATCAAAATGCAGGCTCCGTAAAAGACCGAGTCTTTGCGGATTACCTTGCCGAGCTTTTGCATCGTATACCCATAATAAAACAGCGTCGCTGCGGCAAAGAACGGCAGCGTGATACCCACATAATTTTTGTATAAGCAGAAGGTAAAGAAAATGCCGTACAAAATGCTTGCGATGCCGAAAATGCCGAAATTTTCAATCAGTGAAACAGTTCCCTCCGGCTCTGCAGCTTTGCTGAGGTTTATCGGTGCAGCCGGTGCGAAACTGTAATCGCCCGGGTTTGGGGATGCAGCTTGGGCAAAATCGTGATTGTCGAGGTTTAGCGCTGCAGCCTGTGTCATGTTCGTTTCCTCCGGATTAACGGGTCTTATTTGTGCATCTGTCATTTGAGAATTTTCATAATCTTCCATTTCGTAACTCCTTTCGTCTTGTAGACTCATTTTTCTTCCTCACTTTCTCCAGCTTCATCCGGTACATACGCCAGAATATCTCCCGGCTGGCAGTTGAGCGCTTCGCAGATGGAATTCAGTGTCGAGAGACGCACTGCCTTTGCCTTGTTATTTTTTAAGATGGATAGGTTTGCCATCGTAATATCTACCTCTCCGGCAAGCTCGGTCAGACCGATCTTGCGCTGTGCCATGACGACATCCAGATTGATTATAATTGCCATTGTAAGCACCAAATCCTTTCTGTTTTTAAGTCCCTTTTTTGGTTTAAATATAGCATATGTCCTATAGAATAGAACCATCGATACAGCTGCCGCTTCTGCAGAGCTAAATGGTTAAATCATTTTCCAGCTTATAACTGACCGCCCGGTCGAAAACATAGGAGAGCACTTTGCTGAACAGCCCCGCAATGACAAAGACCAGAATTACAATCAGTACGGCAGGTGTAATATACAAAAGTAATCGCATCGCTGTGATGATGGCGATGCCGAAGCTGTAGGTTCCCATTTTTTGAAGGCTGGTTACGTTTGCCTGCACGAAGCAGTCGTCGGCAAGCACGGTTTGAAACATTTTGCGAAGCTCCCGGATGATCAGCACTGCCAGAATACCGGAGAGCAGAAACAATACATACAGCTGATAAAGAAATGTTTCAAAGTAGACGTTATAGCCGGAATAGAGCCTGATCCAGCCAAATAACGTGACACAGGTAAAAATTCCCGCATAGAACATAAAGTCCAGAATAAATTTGGTGAACCTGATAATTTTGTAATCCATCACATATACTCCTTTTGTTTTGCTTGATACAATACATATAACACCGAATCCAACGAAAGTCAACAAATATTTATCGCAAATCGATAAATATTTGTTGAATCACGTTTTCTCATAAGCCACCTGCAAAGCCTAGTGCACTGGCACGTTCATATTTGAACGTGTCAGTACACTAGCTTGCTATTTACCGATTCTTATTGTAGAATTTAGGAAATAAATTCACGCTTGGACAGACTGAAAGGGATAACCATATGTACCATATTTTATTTTGTGAGGATAATTCGGTATTTATTGAATATATGAAACAAGTTATTCTGAAAGCCGGAGTAACAGAGGCGCAGGTTCAATTCCACGAATTCCTAAGCGGTGAATTGCTGCTTACCTACTTGGAGCATGCAGATGCAAAGTGTGATCTTCTGATACTGGATATGCAGTTACCCGGAATGAATGGTGATGAGGTGGCAGAAAGCTTTCGTACAAGATTCCCCAATACAACCTTAGTGTTCTGTTCGGGGGTTGCAAAGCCTACGGATCGTTCCTTTAAGGTAATGGCGTACCGCTATCTGTACAAAGAGTATACCGATGATAAAATGCTTGAGGAAATAAAAGAGATCATACAGAAAATGATCATGCATAAAGCGGAACCTGTTATTATGGCACATAATTATTTCAGGCAGGTACAATTAAAGCTTGACGAAATTTTGTATATTCAGTTGGCAAGAAGAGGCAGTAAAATCCATGTATGTCCCAATGTGGATATCAAAGAGATACATGGAGATTTATTATGCAATGAGAAATTATCCGACTTATATGAAGTATTAAAGGATTTTGGATTCGCATATGCCCATAACAGCTATATTGTAAATTTGAAATACGTGAAGAAGATTCTGACGAATGAACTGGTATTTGTAAAATGGGAGAATGAAACGCACGAGCAGAGGCTGAGTGTTTCGCGAACCAAAGTCAAAGAGCTAAAGAAAATCTTTGCCATAGAGCTTGGAAAGAAATATCAGGGGTGAGGATATGGAGTTGTTTGAAGCCGGTATAAAGCTGTTCGTATGTATGTTAGAGGTATACTTGATGTTTCAGCTTTTTTATCACATCTCTTCTATAAGGGAGAGCTTGACCAAAAGGTCTGTTGTGTGTATTTACATGGGAACAACCCTTCTTATTTTCCTGATCAATATGGCAAACAATGCTTATGTAAATTTGATTGGATTTGTGCTGATCACATGGCTCTCTGTAGTCGCAGTATTTGATATGAAAATTTTGAGGAGAATTTTCTATTATGTAATTGCATATTCGCTGATTTTACTGTTCGAGTTTTTGTTTATACCGTATCATGTCATAGAGGATGGGGTTCTGCCCCCACTGTCAGATCATCTGCTGTGGCTTATCATCATAAAGTTTGGAACCTTTATCGCTTATATAATAGTGATACATATTTCCTCAAAGACGAAAAAAAGTATGCCGAATCATATATTTGCCATGTATCTGTGTCTGCCGGCAGCCACATTAGGTATGCTGGTGACGGTAGGTTATTTAGGAATCAATGTGGAGGGAAGTGTAAGGTATGGTATGCTTGTGACTATTTTTGCGATACTGATGCTGCTTGGCAATATGTTGATTTATTATGCGTACAATAAATATCTGGAGGAAGTGTATGCAAATTCGAATCATGAGATCATTATCATGAAGCAAAGGGAAGAGTTGTCTCATCTGCAGGAGAGTATCCGTAAAAATGAACAGCATCAGGAGTGGATTCATGATACGGGAAATTATATAAAAATTTTAAAAAAGCTGATTGATTTGGGACAAAATGAGCGGGCAGGTCATGTGCTTGAGGAATTGAATAAAGAGCTGGAAAAAAATGTAATGACCGATTACAGTGACAATTTGGTATTGAATGCACTGCTGTCTGAGAAGGCATATATGGCTGAAAGTCAAGCGGTTACATTCGATGTTTATGTGGAACCGAATCTTAATCTGGAATCAATCAGAGACATGGATATCATTTCCATGTTGGGGAATTTGATTGATAATGCTGTCAGAGGAGCCGGTGAGTGTGCGGATAAAAGAGAAGTCCGTGTCCGTATATTTATGCAAAACGAAGGAAATATTCTGGTTATAAAAATCGATAATGACTGCGTGGAGAGCATACAAATTCATGGAATGCATTACAATCGACCAAAAAGGAAGAAGGCGTGCATGGTCTTGGAATCAAAAGTGTCGTCCATACAGCAGAGAAATATGACGGGTATTTGGAATACTCTATTCAAAACGGGAAGTTCACATCAATCTTATTGCTGCCGGTGTAAAAAACAAAAAGCAGCCATCATTCTGCAAAAAACAGCCATCTTGTTGAAATACGGATTCCTGATTGCTATAGTGAGGAAAAGGGATATTGCGATGCATTTAAGGAAGAATATCGTAATTTTTGAAGAGGAGGTTATAGCATGAAGCGGGAATACAGACAGATTATTACCGATGAATACAAGAGCAAGCGTTACCCCAATGGTTTTTTTGCATATCTGGAAGCTAAAAACAGTTCCATAGGAGCCAAAATAGGCGCATACATTCTTCTGATTTTGTTAGGTTTTGTGATGAATGTCGGTTTCTGGATAGCTGCACTGCTCTTTCTTTCAACACTGGTGACTGCAGGCATTGTCAGCCTGATCATAGGGATCGGATGGCTTGTGCTGATGATATTGCTTTTCCGCCTGCTGTTGAAAAGAAGCAGCAGAACAAGGGAGGACTGGATCAAATATGCGGCAGAGAACAGTGAATGTCCGGAAAGTGATATCCGGGAATTCGATGAGCAATTTCAGTCATCGGACTGTTACTTTTTGACACTGACCGGAAAGGCGAAAAAGGATATGAATTATATCCTGACAGACGATTATATCTTGGTAGGTACAAATGCAATGATGGTGGTCTACCCGATTCGGAATATTCTGGGTGCGGGTTTTACGAATTCTACTGACGTTTATTCGATCGGAAATAAGGTGCACTATTCAAATAATCTGGCGGTGGGTTTTTTTACCAAAAACAAATGGTATAGTACAGATTGCCGAAGTGACTTGGGAAAAGATTTTTTGACTATGCTTAAAGAGAAAAATCCCAATATTGAGATTTGGGATCAAGGGCAGATGAAGGAAAAAGAGTTTGATGCGTGGATGAAAGAGCTGCGCAGCAACTCCTGATGGCTTAAGAGAAGTTTCATAAAAGACACATAAACAAGAAGAAAAGTGGCATTTACTCGTGTAAAATTGAGTAAATGCCACTTTATTGCAAAAATTCTCATTGTTGAGAAATCCTCATTGTTGAGAAATTCTGCTGTTTATGCTATCATGCTAATGTAACGGTTTTCAAATACTTCGGCTTAAGGTACGATGGTTTATTTGGGAGATGGAAGAAAACGATGTCAGAAAATCAAAATCCTCGTGATTACGGGCAACAATTTAAGACAGAGCTTGACCGGGCGCTGAGCAGCGGTGATTTTACCAATCTGAACCAGCTCGTTCAGGATACGGTCCGGGCATCCGTTTCCGGGGCGGCGCAGCAGGTAAAAGAGGCGGTGAATGCGGAAAAGACGATGAGTGCCGACAAACCGCTCAATTATACAGAGCTGTATAAGCAGAGGATGATGGAGAGAAAGCAGCAGGAAAGGCAGCAGCGGGAAAAGCAGCAGGCACAGCAATCGGCAAATAACGCAAATCAGCCTGCGCTCTACAAAAAGACCGGAGATGTTGCCGGCACGCTCTTTCAGGTGTTTGGCGGAATCGGAATCGGGCTGTCCGGGATTACGCTGTTTGTCTTTCTGCTTTTGTATGCTGTTTTTCACTGGTCAGGCTTTTTATCGTTAGCCATCTTGTTTTTGCTTCTGACGGCGGGCTCAGCCTTTATGGTGGGAAACGGAAGCAAGCTCAAGGCGCGTCTTGCACGAGCCCAGCGCTATTTTGAACTGAGCCGGAAGACCGGATATATCAATATCAGCCAGCTTGCAGAGGCGGTCGGACAAAAGGAAGGTCTGGTCGTAAAGGATATAAAGGCACTGATTGCCAACCGAGCATTCCCACAGGGACATCTGGACAAAGAGCAGAAATGCTTTATGTTAAATGACAAGGCGTATGAGGAATACCAGAGCATCACCCGGCAGAGGGAGCGTATGGAAGCGGAGCAGGCAGAGGCGGAGGAGCAGAAGCGAATTGCGGCAGCCGCCGATGAGGAGCTGACGGAGCAGCAGAGGGCATTAAATGCGATGATCGAGGAGGGACATGAGTATATCCGGCAGATTCGTCAGGCGAACGATGCAATTCCGGGAGAGGTCATCAGCCAGAAGCTGTTTCGTATGGAGGCGCTTTTAAAGGAGATTTTTGCGAATCTGCAAAAAATGCCTGAGCAGATGTCCAAAATGCACCGGCTCATGAACTACTATCTGCCCACGACGCTCAAGCTGGTCACGGCGTATGAGCAGTTTGAGCACATGAGCGTACAGGGTGAGGATGTGGTGAGCGCCAAAAGAGAAATTGAAAATACGATCGACACGATCAACGATGCATTCGGAGAACTTTTAAACAAGCTGTTTTCAGCGGCTGCGATGGATGCCGAGACGGATGCGCAGGTTCTGAAAACGATGCTTGCTAAGGAAGGATTAACACAAGGAGGAATGGAATATGTCTATGAACCTAGATGATTTAGTAAAGGAAGCGCCGCAGCTTACACTGGAGATGCCGACAGAGCCGCAGGCGCCGGCTGTAGCAGAGCAGGACGCCCCGCCGGCAGAGGCAGCACCGGAGATCACGCTGACCGAGGAGGAGCGCAAGATGGTGGACAATTTTGCACAGCAGATTGATATCACCAACACACAGCAGGTGCTCCAGTACGGTGCAGCCTGTCAGAAAAAGATCGCCGATTTTTCGGAGACCGCTTTAAATTCCGTAAAGACAAAGGATTTGGGCGAGGTCGGACAGATGCTCACCGATGTAGTAGGACAGCTCAAGGAGTTTGATGACGATGATTCAAAGGGATTTTTCGGCATGTTCAAAAAGAGCGGCAACAAGCTCTCGGCAATGAAGGCAAAGTATGACAAGGCAGAGACGAATATCAATAAAATC
>JAFUZE010000174.1 GCA_017476765.1 Lachnospiraceae bacterium | reverse complement strand
CGCATCTAAAAGAATCGCATAGTCAAAGCCATCCACAAGCAGGACGGAAACCCCGCTGAGAACGCTTTTGATGACGGTGTCTAGGTCCTGCGTCTGCTCCGCCTGAATATAGCCGATTCGGGATGCCATAAATTGGCGCAGGTCGTCAATCGTCTCATTGTTATGAAACGAATGATTTTGCAAATCCGAGAGAATCCGGAGCAGAATCTCGCTGGTGCAAAACCCGTTGATACCGAGCCAGTACGCCTTTGTCTGACCGATGCAGAGACTGCGGGTGATCAGGTCAAAGCTTTTTTCGATAGGGAAAATCAGATGCAGCTGATGTACGTTGGCGGACAGGGATGTGGAAAGCTTCATAAAAGGACTCCTTATTGCACAAATTGTTTTCGTACCTTATAATAATTAGGACGATACATCGTTTACGGTCCAAAGGGCTGTAAGGATGACTCTTATGTAGTATGGGCAGCAGATTCAAATTTCATGCAGAAAAACTATTGCAGGAGAATCGATGTGAAGCAGGATAGACCGCCCGGACGGAGTGCGGAAATATTTTCCTATGGGGAGCAGCGCAGATGAAGAAAACAAAAGCGAAAAAACAAAGACTGGAAGAAGAGAAAATAAGAGCGAAGAAACCGGAAGCGGAGGAGACGGACGCAGGGGCGACCGGAGGGAAGACACCGGAAGCGGAGAAAAACGGCGAAAAGGAATTTATAGAGAAGATACTGAGCTTAGAGGAAATCAGTGCGGAGGATATCCGGGAGAAGGAACCGACGATAGAAAAGACCGGAGAAAGGAAGCCGGAGGCGGACAATACAGGTGCCCATGGGCAAAGCGCAAAGGGACAGGGGAAAAAGAAAAAAAGTGCGAAGGAGAATAGAATCTTAAGAGCGGGAAAGCTGTATGGCACTTTTCTGAAGATGACGTTGATTCCCCTGCTGCTTTCAGGCATTGTAATTATCATATCGAGCTCTGTCAATTTGCGTATGGCAATGCAGGGAGAAATCGAGCAGACGCTCCGTGATGTGGCTGTTACTGTGCTTGCGGCATATGATGCGCTCAGTGAAGGGGATTACAATCTTCTCATCGACGAAAAGAATGATAAAACGATTCTGCAAAAGGGCAATCTCGCAGTCAGCGGTGATTACCGGATCATAGATTCGTTAAAACAGCAGACAGATATCGATATATCGATTTTCTTTTATGATATAAGGCTTCTGACGACACTTTACGATGCCGATGACAACCGTTATATCGGAAACAATGTGAACCAGCGTGTGTTTGCGGACGTACTGCAGCAGGGGCGTGAGCATTTTTATACGAATGTGGAAATCGGAAAGCGTGATTATTACGCCTATTATATTCCTGTTTTCGGACAGGACGGAACCTGTATCGGCATGATCGGAACCGCGAAGCCGGCTACGAGCGTGCAGAGAACACTGGATGCTTTTTTGCGCAAAAATGTATTGCTGATCGTTGCGGCGATGATTCTGACGGCTGTTTTTATTGCGTATTTCTCTAACCAGATCGTAGGTGTCATCCACAGGATCATGGAGTTTTTGGAAGAGATGGCAAAAGGAAATCTGGACGGAGAGATCGATGTACAGGTCGTTAAGAGGAATGATGAGCTTGGCGAGATGGGGCGATTTACGCAGAAGGTGCAGTATGCGCTGCGCAAGCTGATCGAGAGAGATCCGCTGACGAATCTGTACAACCGCAGAAGCGGAGAAAAGAAAATGACGGAGACAATCCGCTATACAAAGAAAAGCGGCGGAAGCTTTGCGCTTGTCTTTGGAGATATTGACTTTTTCAAGAAGATCAACGATACATACGGACATGATTTCGGAGATGTGGTCTTAATTGAGACGGCAAAAATTCTGTCGGACAACATGGCAGGAAAGGGATATGTTATCCGCTGGGGCGGCGAAGAGTTCCTGATAGTTTTGCAGAATTTTACGAAGGAGAAGGCGATTGCCGAGATGACCGGTATTCTGGAGCAGATACGGGGACATGTGATGAGCAGCGGTGAGATTTCCACCAGCATTACGATGACCTTTGGCGTGACAGAGGGGAGCGGCGAGGAAAGTCTGGACGATCTCATAAAGGCGGCAGATGACAAGCTGTATTTCGGAAAGAAAAACGGGAGAAATCGTATTTGCAGTTGACGAAGGTCTCTGCTATACTATAACTCGAGGGTCAAAACTGATTACACGGAGTATGAGGAAGAAATGAGAAAAAAACTGATATATGCCCTGTTGCTTGTCAGTCTCGGCATGGCAGGCTGCGGCAAAGTGGAAACAACAAATATCGATGAGGGAATGGGGCTTGTAGAGGCCCTGGACTATGAGGCGGCGCTGCAGAGCTTTGAGCAGGCGGTTGTAAACTCGGAAAATCCGGAGCTTGCCTACCGCGGAGAGGGAATTGCCTATATGGGGATGACCGACTATGAGCATGCGATCGAGTCCTTTGAGAAGGCGCTAGAGGCCTCCGATATGTTTGTCGATGATGTGGAGTATGATATCAATTATTATCTGGCGACTGCCAAGTATAAAAGCGGAGATTCGGCGGGAGCCATCGAGGTGCTCAACCATATCATTGCCCTGAGACCGAAGGATGAGGAGGCACTTTTTTTAAGAGGCAGCGCAAAGGCGTTCGGTGACGATTATGAGGCGGGTGTGTCGGATCTGGAGCAGTCCATGTCGCTCTCCGGCAAAAATGTGGAGCGGGTGATCGAAGTCTTTAAGGTATTACAGGAAGCCGGACATGAGGAGGAAGGACGTGCGTATCTAAACAGTGTCCTCAGTGATACATCCATGAATCCGACGGACTATGAAAAAGGAAGAATTTATTATTATTTGGGTGATTTTGAAAATGCCCGAAACTCTCTGGAACAGGCGCGGACATCCGGAAAGGACAAGACCGGTAAGGAATCGGACATTATTCTGATGCTCGGACAGACGTATGAGCAGCTGGGGGATAAGAATTATGCGGCGAGCTTATACGAGGATTTCCTCAGTCAGAACGGCGAGCAGGAGGATATTTACAACCAGCTTGGATTATGTAAACTTGATGCGGGCGATTATGAGGCGGCGCTCTCGGCATTCCAGAAAGCGCTTGCACTGGCGCAGGGTAACAAGATTCAGAGCCTCAAATTCAATGAGATTGTCGCCTATGAATATCTGGGCGATTTTACAAAGGCAAAGGTGCAGATGGAAAGTTATCTGCGGGAGTATCCAGATGATGCGGCAGCTAAGAGGGAATATGAGTTTTTAAAAACAAGATAACAGCAGGCGTGAGGCTTGGTTTTTCGATAAAAAGCGGATAACGGTCTGATTTGCGGTGCACTAGATGTTGTGTTTACATAAGATAATTCACATAACATCTAGTGCTTTTTATTGACTTTTATTTCCTGCGATGCTACAATGGAACAAGAGTTGCCGGAACATACGGCTATGCTCGTGAAAAGATACAGATTCAGAAAATACAGATGTAAAAATTACAAATGGAAAAAGTGTAAAAAGGGGAGATAAGATGTTACAGGTAATCAAAAGAGACGGAAGCATTGTGAAATTCGAGCTGTCCAGAATCAGCGATGCCATCATGAAGGCATTCCGCGCAACGAATATGGATTACACGAATGAGATCGTGGATTTGCTTTCTCTGCGGGTGACTGCCGATTTTCAGGCGAGAGTGAAGGAAGGGCAGATTCATATTGAGGATGTGCAGGACAGCGTGGAGCGTGTACTTGAGCAGACCGGCTACACCGAGGTGGCAAAGGCATACATCCTGTACCGCAAGCAGAGAGAAAAGATGAGAACGATGGCTTCCACGATTTTGGACTATAAAGAGGTCGTCAACAGCTACGTCAAGGTGGAGGACTGGCGTGTCAAGGAAAATTCGACGGTCACATATTCCGTAGGCGGTTTGATTCTGAGCAATTCCGGTGCCGTGACAGCCAATTACTGGCTCTCGGAGATTTACGATGAGGAGATCGCGCAGGCGCACCGGAATGCCGACATTCATATTCACGATCTGTCCATGCTGACAGGTTATTGTGCCGGCTGGAGCTTAAAGCAGCTGATTACGGAGGGACTCGGCGGCATCACAGGAAAGATTACGTCCTCGCCGGCGGCGCACCTAAGTGTTCTGTGCAACCAGATGGTCAATTTCCTCGGTATTATGCAGAATGAATGGGCGGGAGCACAGGCATTTTCGTCCTTTGATACATATCTTGCACCGTTTGTCAAGGTGGATGCGCTTTCCTATGAGGAAGTGAAAAAGTGTATTGAGACGTTTATTTACGGGGTCAATACACCGAGCAGGTGGGGAACGCAGGCACCGTTTTCGAACATTACGCTCGATTGGACAGTACCGGAGGATTTAAAGAATCTTCCGGCAATCGTGGGCGGAAAGGAAATGGATTTTACTTACGGTGACTGCAAAGAAGAGATGGATATGGTCAACAAGGCATTTATCGAGACGATGATCGAGGGGGATGCCAACGGACGGGGCTTCCAGTATCCGATTCCTACCTATTCCATCACGAGGGATTTTGACTGGTCTGACACAGAGAATAACAGACTTTTATTTGAGATGACAGCAAAATACGGAACTCCGTATTTTTCCAACTATATCAATTCCGATATGGAACCGAGCGATGTGCGCAGCATGTGCTGCAGACTCCGACTCGATCTGCGGGAGCTTCGCAAAAAGACCGGCGGCTTCTTCGGTTCCGGAGAGAGTACGGGAAGCGTGGGCGTTGTGACGATCAATATGCCGAGAATCGCTTATCTTTCCAAGGATAAGGATGATTTCTACAAGCGCCTGAACCAGATGATGGATATCGCAGCGCGCTCACTCAAAATTAAGAGAGGCGTTGTGTCGAAGCTTCTGGACGAGGGCTTGTATCCGTATACAAAGCGTTATCTGGGAACGTTTGACAATCACTTTTCGACGATCGGGCTGATCGGCATGAATGAGGTCGGGCTTAACGCGAACTGGCTTCGCGCCGATCTGAGCAACCAAAAGACGCAGGATTTTGCGAAAGAGGTGCTGAACCATATGCGAAACCGTCTCTCCGACTATCAGGAGCTGTATGGAGATTTGTATAATCTGGAGGCAACGCCGGCGGAAAGCACGACTTACCGCCTTGCAAAGCATGATAAGAAGAGATGGCCGAATATCAAGACTGCGGGCAATATGGGAGATACGCCGTACTATACCAACTCCTCCCACCTGCCGGTAGACTATACCGTCGATATTTTTGATGCGCTGGATATTCAGGATGAGCTGCAGACGTTGTACACATCCGGTACGGTATTCCATGCTTTTCTGGGTGAAAAGCTTCCGGACTGGAAGGCGGCTGCCGGTCTTGTCAGGACGATTGCAGAGAATTATAAGCTGCCGTATTATACGTTGTCGCCGACCTACTCGATCTGCAAAAATCACGGATATCTTGCGGGAGAGGTAAATACATGTCCGCACTGCGGGGCACATACGGAGGTATACAGCCGCATTACAGGCTATTATCGTCCGGTGCAGAACTGGAACGACGGAAAGCTGCAGGAGTATGCGAACCGCACGGAGTATGATATTGATCGGTCCGTGCTGAAAAGACCGATCTCGAGCATGGTCACGCTTGTGTCCGGAAAGGATCAGGTGGAGGTCAGCGTCGAGCAGCCGGAAAATGTGAAGTATCTCTTTACGACGACATCCTGTCCGAATTGTAAGCTGGCAAAGAGCTATCTGGCAGATGAGAAATATATGCTGATCGATGCGAATGAGAACGTGGAGCTTGCGACAAAGTACCGCATTATGCAGGCACCGACTTTGGTCGTAATCGGCGGCGGACAGGTGCACAAATATGCGGGCGCTTCCAAAATTAAACAGTATGTGGATGAGCACAGCACAGTGCTTGTGTGAAATAAAGGATGTGATTTTGCTGTACCGGTTTTGATATGGAATCGGCAGAAAAACAGAAGGTGGGAATGGAAAAAGATGATTAACAAGCTGATAGAGAACATTAAGAAAACAAACGCCCCGATCGTCGTAGGGCTTGACCCGATGATGAAATTTATCCCAAAGCATATTACGGACAAGGCATTTGCTGAGTTTGGGGAGACGCTGGAGGGTGCAGCGGAGGCGATCTGGCAGTACAACAAGGCGATTGTTGATGCGGTCTGCGATTTAATTCCGGCGGTAAAGCCGCAGATTGCAATGTATGAGCAGTTCGGTATTCCGGGGCTTGTCGCATTCAAAAGGACGGTGGACTACTGTAAATCCAAGGGCTTGGTTGTAATTGCCGATATCAAACGGAGTGACATCGGTTCCTCCAGTGCGGCCTATGCGGTCGGTCATCTGGGAAAGGTGCAGGTCGGCGGTAACCGTTTTGCGGGCTTTGACGAGGACTTTGTGACGGTCAATCCGTATTTCGGTTCGGATGGCGTTGAGCCGTTTCTCGATGTGTGCAGGGAGGAGAAGAAGGGTATCTTTTTGCTCGTCAAGACCTCAAATCCGAGCAGCGGGGAATTTCAGGATCAAATATTGGCGGATGGCAGACCGCTTTATGAGCTTGTCGGCGAGCGGGTTGCCGAGTGGGGCGAGAGCTTTATGGGGGATTCGTACAGCTATGTCGGAGCTGTTGTGGGAGCGACCTATCCGGAGATGGGAAAGGTACTGCGCAAGGTGATGCCGAAGACCTACATTCTGGTGCCGGGATACGGGGCACAGGGCGGCAAAGGAAAGGATCTGGTACATTTCTTTAACGAGGATGGACTGGGAGCGATTGTCAATTCCTCGCGCGGCATTATCGCGGCATATCAGAATGACCGGTACAAGGAGCGCTTTGCGCCGGAGAATTTTGCCGATGCATCCCGTCAGGCTGTTGCAGATATGATCGAGGATATCTCCGAGGCACTTGCCGGAAAGTGACAGGCAGGGCATACGCAGATTTTCATGCCCAAATCGTCGCTGCTGGTGCAGTTATTTGATGACCGCCTGGCTGCGGAGTGAACAGTAAGGGTATAGCTCTCGGAAAATAAAAAGGACTGCTTGAAAAGCAAACAGCCCTGGTGTATAATCTACTTAGAAAGCTGATCGGACACGGGTTCCGATTTGCCCTCAGTAAATCTTATTTAGAAATAGCATTCACTTTGGGCGGTGGGATGCTATTTCTTTTTGATTACACAAGTATATTGCGGCACATAGGGAACAAATGTTCAAACGTGTTTGGAAAGATATGAAAGCAGAAGCAGTAAACAGGTAAAAGCATCAGCGGATGAATTGAATCATCAGCAGATGCTTCTTTTTTTCCATTTGCCGAAGCTCATTCACAGTATTTTCCAAATGCATGTAAATAAGGGTACATGAAGCGTGGAATCAAACGATTTGTGAGTTGAAAGTAGCAGGATTTGATGGTATACTTTAACATTATATCTATGCTTATCTTGTGGTTTGCGCTGCAAATCAGAAAGGATTGACAGATATCGGATGAATGGTTAAATTACAAAAAATCCCATAAAACAAGGAGATTAAGAACATATGGAAGATTACAAGAAAGAATTTATCGAGTTCATGGTGGACTCAGACGTATTAAAATTCGGTGATTTTACATTAAAGAGCGGGCGTAAGTCCCCGTTTTTTATGAATGCGGGTTTGTATGTGACCGGTACGCAGCTCTCAAGGCTTGGAGAGTATTATGCAAAGGCGATTCACGATGCATATGGCACGGATTTTGACGTGCTCTTCGGTCCGGCATATAAGGGGATTCCGCTGAGCGTGGCGACTACGATTGCATTTAGCAGCCTGTACGGGAAGGACATCCGCTACTGCTCGAACAGGAAGGAAGTCAAGGATCACGGGGATACCGGTATTCTGCTCGGCTCTCCGCTCAAGGACGGCGACCGTGTGGTCATTATTGAGGATGTGACGACCTCCGGCAAGTCGATTGAGGAGACGTTCCCGATTATCAGGGCGCAGGCAGAGGTAGAGATTCTCGGTCTTATGGTATCCTTGAACCGCATGGAGAGGGGAAAAGGCGAGAAGAGTGCCCTCGAGGAGATCAAGGAGCTGTATGGTTTTGAAACATCAGCAATCGTGACGATGGACGAAGTTGTGGAATATTTGTATAATCAGCCTTATAAGGGAAAGATTTATATTGATGATACACTGAAGGCCGCAATTGACGCATATTATGAACAGTATGGTGCAAAATAGGAGGATGGAAGCAAATGGAAGAGAAGACTTATAAGATGATATCGAGAGCGGGAGCGCTCAGCATTACAATCGGTGTAATTTCGCTTGTGACAGGCATTGCGGCAGGCGTACTTTTGATTATTTCGGGCGCAAAGCTTGTGGCAGGCAAATCCAAAATTCTTTTCTGATATCTGACAGAAAAAACGGAGGATTTATTCTGCGCAGCTGTTTGCGTGTTGATCGGAAATACCGGTAGAGCAAGGGGAAATTTATGAGAAAATCAAGCTATATGTTTACGAATAAACGTCACCCTGCAAAAGGAATCGTCTCTACCTTACTGGGCTGTCTGGACATTGCCTGCCTGGTCCTCGTCGTTGTACTGAGCTTTCAGGCGAAGGGAAATGCGACTGTCCGGGCTGCGGTCGTGACGATGTTTGCACTTCTTTTTTCAGCGGTCGGTTTTGTTATGGGAGTGATGTCGAGAATGGAGAAGGATCGATTCTATCTGTTTTCAAACATAGGAATTGCCACGAATTTTGTCGTGATTGCTTTTATTATTTTTATGTTGGTTGCAGGGGCGGCATGAGGCAAAAAAGAAGGAAGGGTAAGATGCGGAGCAAAAAATGGAAGAGCGTTTTGAATTGATCAGAGACAGAATCAGGGAAATAACAGATGAAAAAAGATTAAAGGAGCCTTTCCGGCGTTATTTTCAGGAAGTGGCTTCCTTTCTTATTGTTATTTTGGATTTGGCAAAGGCAAATAAGGACAAAGAGCTTCGGGATTATGTCCGGCGTGAGCTTAAGGAGAGAAGCGTTGAGGAGCTGCTGGAAGAAAATCATGCGCTGTACCGGAAGCTGTCGGAGGAGGAATATGAGTCGGGATTTTTGAATCCGTCCTACGCAGTAAGGCAGCTTGGCGGGGAATACGGAAGACTGCTCAGCTTTTTGTATGCGGAGATGTATGCGGCGGTTCCTTATGCTTACGAGATCCTGTATCAAAAGGATGAGAGCCTGATGCAGCTTGTCATCCGGGCGGAGCTGTTCGTGGAGATATACGGAAGCTTCTGTCAGGCGTGCGAGGAATCGGGGTATGCGCAGAAAGAATCGGAGCATGAATATGATGCGCATGAAAAATCCGGTCAGGTGCGTGAAAAATCGGGACAGACGGCGGAGGATGAGACGATTGGTTTGTCTGCGGACGCTGACGCAAATGCCCTGCCGGCATATGAGGAGCTGAAGGAAACCGTGTACTGGTTCATCAGCGATTATGCGCAGCCCTTGATGGAGCAGAGAATTGAGGAGCGAGTCAATCCCCAAAAGTGCTTTGCGGCAGAAATTATCGCGCATGCGGATTTGGAGACCCCTCATTATCTGTTTGCTTTCGGAGAGTATATTGCCGACAATCAGCTTCGGTGTGCAGAGTATCTGGCAGCCCGGAAGCAGGAGACCATCCGGCTTATGGCTGACACCTACACGGAAGGATACCGAATCGGCTTTGTAAAGGGAAATAAGGATTTATCAAAAAAGAAGGTCGTACAGATTGTTTACCCGCTTGGTTTTGAGCGGATGATAAGGGAGGCAATCGGAAATTTTGAAGAAATGGGCTTAGAGCCGACAATCGTTCGGACACCGCACAGCATTTTCCACAAGAGAGGCACGGCACTTGCCGGCTACTATTCGGACTGCCCGAACAGGCAGTTCGCCTTTGATCACAGGGAGGATGAGGCACTTTTCCTTGATAAGAGGCTGACGAACCGGAAGCTGGAAATCGTGAGGGAAAGCTACGAGCATAGAAAACAGTGGGCGGCATACCATGCAGGCCCGGCATGGGTCGAGGTCTTTGGAGAGAGAAAATTTGAGCCGGTGATGAAAAAGGAGGCGTGTACTCTCTCCAAAAAGCAACAGGAGCTTACAACGGCGTACTACGCAAAACAGGGACAGATCGTCAATGAATATATTAAGGGAGAGGAGCGCTCCTTTACGATTATTGCCTTTCCTGTGCCGGAGATCGGTGAACATTATGAGCAGATCATGGAGCGCACGATTGCCTTGAACACGCTCGATTATGAAGCATATGAAACGATGCAGCAGTGCATGATCGATGCGCTTGACCGGGCGGACTATGTATGTGTCAAGGGAAGAAATCACAATGAGACGGACATGAAGGTAATGTTATGTAAACTCACAGACCCGGATAAGCAGACGAAATTTGAGAACTGTGTTGCGGATGTCAATATTCCGGTCGGTGAGGTGTTCACATCTCCGGTGCTGGCAGGGACGAACGGACTTTTGCATGTCGGGAAGGTCTATTTGAACGGCCTGGAATTTCGGGATCTGAGGATTCGCTTTGCGGACGGCAAAATTGCGGAGTACAGCTGCGGCAATTTTGATACGGAAGAAAAGAATCGAAGCTATATCAGCGAACATATTCTTTTTCATCACGAGACGCTGCCGCTTGGTGAATTTGCAATCGGAACGAACACGACCGCGTATGTGATGGGCAGGGAATTCGGCATTTCGGATCAGCTGCCGATTCTGATTGCGGAAAAGACCGGACCGCACTTTGCGGTGGGAGATACTTGCTATTCCCATGCGGAGGACATTGCGGTGTACAATGCGGACGGCAAGGAAATTATCGCGCGCGACAACGAGATTTCGATTCTGCGAAAGACGGATTTGGAGAAGGCGTATTTTCAATGTCATACGGACATCACGATTCCGTTTGAAGAGCTCGGCTCCCTGTACGGAGTCACAAAGGACGGCGTGAAGATTCCGGTCATCGAGGACGGCAGATTTGTGATGAAGGGAACGGAAGCGCTCAATGAGCCGCTCGACCGATATGATAGGTAGCAGTTACTTTTTGCTGTTTAGCCGGTATACAGCAGCTGCGACAACATCTCTATTTGTAAGGGGTCTTGTGAAAACGTCGGTTCTTGGTGCGCGTATTTTGCGCACTTAGCACCGTTACGTTTTCACACGAGAGTGCAAACGGGTGCCCCGTCAAATAGAGATGTTGTCGCAGCGTCCACAGCTAACAGGTAAATTGTAACAGCCAGTGCACCAGTGTAGCTATCGGATGAATGCTACACGAATACATTGGATGTACTGGACATAGACAAAAAAATTTAGTACACTGAAACAAAGTACGAAAATATAGAGCGATAAGGCAGGAGGATTAAAAAATGGCACAAGTAGGGATTGTGATGGGCAGCGATTCGGATATGCCTGTTATGAGTAAGGCGGCAGATATTCTGGAGGAGCTTGGAATCAGCTATGAGATGAGGATCATCTCTGCGCACAGGGAGCCGGATGTGTTCTTTGAATATGCAAAGACCGCAGAGGAGAAAGGCTTCAAGGTCATCATTGCGGGTGCGGGCATGGCAGCGCATCTTCCGGGAATGTGTGCGGCGATTTTCCCGATGCCTGTCATCGGCATTCCGATGCATACGACATCCTTAGGAGGAAGAGATTCCCTCTACTCGATTGTGCAGATGCCGTCCGGCATTCCGGTTGCGACCGTGGCGATAGGCGGCGGGGCAAATGCGGGATTGCTCGCAGCAAAGATTTTAGCGACCTCGGATGCGCAGCTTCTTGACCGCCTGAAGGAATACTCGCAGAAGCTGAAGGAGCAGGTAGAGGCAAAGGATGCAAAGCTTCAGGAGGCAGGATATAAAAACTACGGCAAGTAAAAGCCGTTTCGCAAAAGTCAATTTAAGTTCGGAGCTGCAGAAAAACAGAATAACCGGATGGTTCGGTTATTCTTCTGCCGTTCTTACGGAAAGCAAGAGGAGAAAAAAATGGATTATAAAAAAGCAGGCGTGGATATTGAAGCAGGATACAAGTCGGTGGAGCTGATGAAAAAGCATGTGCAGCAGACGATGAGACCGGAGGTGCTTGGCGGAATCGGCGGATTCGCCGGAGCCTTCAGTCTGAGCAGGATAAAAGACATGGAAGATCCGGTCTTGCTATCAGGAACAGACGGATGCGGGACAAAGGTACAGCTGGCGTTTGTAATGGATAAACATGATACGATCGGCATTGACTGCGTTGCGATGTGCGTGAATGACATTGCCTGCTCGGGCGGTGAGCCGTTGTTCTTTCTGGATTATATTGCATGCGGAAAGAATTATCCCGAAAAAATCGCAACCATTGTAAGCGGTGTCGCAGAAGGCTGTAAACAGTCCGGAGCAGCGCTTGTGGGAGGCGAGACCGCAGAGCATCCCGGGCTGATGCCGGTGGATGAGTATGACCTTGCGGGCTTTGCGGTTGGCGTTGTGGAAAGGAAGGATTTGATCACCGGAGAGAATATAAAGCCGGGCGATACACTGATCGGCATGGCAAGCTCCGGAGTACACAGCAATGGTTTTTCCCTTGTGCGCAAGGTGTTTGACATGACGAAGGAAAGCCTGAACACATATTACGAGGAGCTTGGCACGACACTCGGAGAGGCGCTGCTTGCACCGACGAAAATTTATGTAAAGGCATTGAAGGCGGTGAAGGAGGCAGGCGTGAAGGTGAAGGCGTGCAGCCATATTACCGGGGGCGGTTTTTACGAAAATATTCCGAGAATGCTTCCGGAGGGGAAGCGAGCGATAGTACATAAGGACAGCTATGAAGTGCCGGCTATTTTTAAGAAGCTGCAAAAAGACGGTGATATCTCGGAGGAGATGATGTATAACACCTACAATATGGGAATCGGCATGGTTGTCGCTGTCGATCAAGAGCAGGCGCAGAAGGCAATGGATGCGATACGTGCGGCAGGTGAGACACCGTATGTGATCGGTGAAGTCGCAGACGGCGAAAAAGGAGTGACGATATGCTGAGAGTAGTGGTGTGCGTTTCCGGAGGCGGAACGAATCTTCAGGCATTGATCGACAGTATAGACGCAGGCAGCGTGACCAATGCCGAGATCGCCGGGGTCATCAGCAACAATCCGGGAGCTTACGCACTGGAGAGGGCGAAAAAGCACGGGATTGCCGGCGTGTGCGTTTCTCCGAAGTCCTATGACAATCGGGAGCAATTTTATGAGGCACTGCTTGATACGGTGGAGGGATTCGCCCCGGATCTGATCGTGCTTGCAGGCTTTTTGGTGACGATACCGAAGCAGATGATCGCCGGATATAAAAACCGGATTATCAACATTCACCCGTCCCTGATTCCGTCCTTCTGCGGCGTGGGGTATTATGGACTGAAGGTACACGAAAAGGCGCTTGAGCGCGGCGTGAAAATAACCGGGGCTACGGTTCATTTTGTGGATGAGGGAACGGATACCGGTCCGATTCTTTTGCAGAAGGCAGTTGAGGTGCTGCCGGAGGACGATGCCAAAACGCTGCAAAGGCGTGTGATGGAACAGGCGGAGTGGCTGATTCTGCCTAAGGCAGTTCATGCCATCGCGAACGGACTTGTTGATGTGACAGATGGCAGAGTGCTTGTGAGAGAGTGAGGAAACAGGAAAAGGCGTATGCCATAGATGGAGGAAATGAAATGAAGGTACTGATTGTAGGAAGCGGCGGACGCGAGCATGCCATTGCAGCAAGTGTCGCAAAGAGTGACAGAGTTTCCGAGATATACTGTGCACCGGGCAATGCCGGAATCGGACAGATTGCGGAGTGTGTGCCGATCGGCGCAATGGAATTTGATAAAATCGTGGCTTTTGCCAGGGAAAAAGAGATCGACTTAACGATCGTCGGAATGGATGATCCGCTTGTGGGCGGTCTGATCGATGCGCTTGAGGCGGAAGGGCTGCGTGCTTTCGGACCGAGAAAAAATGCGGCAATTCTGGAAGGCAGCAAGGCATTTTCAAAGGATCTGATGAAAAAATATCATATTCCGACGGCTGCTTATGAGAATTTTGACGATCCGGATGCAGCGCTTTCGTATCTGGAGACTGCAAAGTTTCCGATCGTACTCAAGGCAGACGGACTGGCACTCGGCAAGGGCGTGCTGATCTGTAATACCTTGGAGGAAGCAAGAGACGGCGTAAAATCCATTATGATGGATAAGAAGTTCGGCACGGCAGGTAACAGGCTGGTCATCGAGGAGTTCATGACGGGACGTGAGGTTTCGGTCTTGTCCTATGTGGACGGCAAGACGATCAAGACGATGACCTCTGCGCAGGATCATAAGAGAGCGCAGGACGGAGATCAGGGACTGAATACCGGAGGCATGGGCACATTTTCTCCGAGCCCGTTTTATACGAAGGAAGTGGATGATTTTTGCAAGAAATACATTTACCAGCCGACGGTCGATGCGATGGCAGCTGAGGGAAGGGAATTTAAAGGAATCATCTTCTTTGGGCTGATGCTGACGGAGGACGGACCGAGGGTGCTTGAGTACAATGCCAGATTCGGAGATCCGGAGGCACAGGTGGTGCTCCCGAGAATGAAAAACGACATCATCGAAGTGATGGAAGCCTGCATAGACGGCACGCTCGATCAGGTAGATCTGCAGTTTGAGGACAATGCTGCGGTCTGTGTCGTGCTCGCTTCGGAAGGGTATCCGGTTTCGTACGAGAAGGGCTTCGTCATCGGCGGGCTGGAACACTTCGAGGACAAGGAAGGCTACTATGTATTTCATGCCGGCACGAAGCTGACTGAGCAGGGAATCGTGACAAACGGAGGTCGTGTTCTCGGCGTTACGGCAAAGGGCGCAGACTTAAAGCAGGCAAGAGAGAATGCTTACAGGGCGACGGAGTGGATCTCGTTTCAGAACAAGTATATGCGCCACGATATCGGGAAGGCGATCGATGAAGCATAGAGACCGTCATAAGAAGGTCTTGGCATTTGGGGAATGAGGGTGATGGATATGGATGATTTCAATCGAATTTCAGATCTGGATAACCGTCCGTTGGTGTGTGAGGTCTGTGGCGGAGTCATGATTTTTGAGGGTGTCGGCGAGTACCACTGTGAGAAATGCATGCATCTGCAGTATGATGATTACGGGAAGGTGCGCCGTTATCTGGAAATGAACGGTGTGACGAATATGGCGCTGATTGCGGAAAATACCGGCGTGGATTTAAAGGTGATCAGAAAGATGGTCAAGGAATCCCGCTTTACGATTGCGGCGGATTCAAAGACCTTTTTGACATGTGAGCGCTGCGGCTGTACGATTGCTTCCGGGAGCCTTTGCCGGCGCTGTGAGGAGTTTCTTCATAAGCGTGTGGAGGAGGAAGAGCGCGAAAAGCGCCACCAGAAGCAGACGGAAAACATGCAAGGATTTGAGAGAACGCCGAATCGGCATTCCAAAGGCGAGCGGCGTTTTGAGAGATAGAAACGAAGCGGCAAGCCCCCCTGTATCGATTACAGGGGGTTTTGAGAAAAGACAGGATAAACAAGTCGGGATAACAGGATGAAAAGATCAGGATACCTCCTATGGGGAATCGTTGCGGCGGGCTGGATGCTCTGCCGGACGGAATGTATGGCATTTACACCGGTAGATGCGACGGTAAAAGAGAAAGGGATCAACATCAGAAGTGAGGCCAGTACGGATGGAGCCGTTGTTTCCTCCGCTGCGGCAGGCAGTACAATACGTGTCAGCGATACCGTGACCGGAAAAGACGGAAAGACATGGTATGTGGTTTACATAAGTGGAAGTAAAAAAGGATATATCCGAGGTGATCTTGTGACAATCGGCGACAGTCAGACCACTGCCGAAACAGATTCCGCTTCCTCAGCGAAAGCTGTACAGCAGGACAGCGCCAAGACGCAGGATGCGCAGCAGGACAGCAAAAAGATACAGGATACGCAGCAGGACAGCGCAGGGACACAGGATGCACAGCAGGAAAGTTCCAAGACGCAGGATACGCAGCAGAACGGCAAAAAGACGCAGAATGCACAGCAGGAGAACGCGCAGGGTATCACCCGGAGCGGAAAGGGTAAGGTGAAAGGAACGGGAGTCCGTATCCGAAGCCTCAACTCCACAAATTCCGCAATTGTTGCCGTCGCAGCGCAAAATGCGGAAGTGACGCTGCTGCAAAAAACGACCGGTTCCGATGCCAAAATCTGGTATCAGGTATCTCTTGAGCAGGATGGAAAGAACGTTGTTGGATATATTCGTTCCGATTTGGTAAAAATAGTAAAAGATGTGACGACGGCTGCCGTTTCAAGCCCGGCGCAGACGAGTGCGGGCGGCATAGGAAACGGTGCAGTGCGCGGGGTGAATGTCAACGTCCGCATGCAGCCGGTAAACGGAACAAGCATATGTAAGCTCAGTACCGGTCATTCCGTCAATGTGACGAAGGAAGTGACCGGGGATGACAAAAAGAAATGGTATTATATTCAGTTCACCTACGGTGGAGTCGCACAGGAAGGCTACATCCGCAGCGATTTTGTCGTTGTCGAGGAGAGTGCGCTGCAGAACGCTTCCCGGGAGCCGGAGGAGGGGGCAGCGCTTTCGGCATTGCCGGCTAAGATCAAAGGGGTAAATGTCCGAATCCGCCAGTCTGCAGTAGGAGGAACCGTCATCTGCCAGCAGAGCAATGGCTTTGCCCTCACGGTCGAGGGTGAGGTGAGCGGAAGCGACGGCAAGACCTGGTATCAGGTTTCTTTTCTGCATCAGGAAAAGCAACGTCAGGGTTTTGTCCGCAGTGATTTTGTTGAATTTTCGGCAGATACGGAGATCGGCACGGACGATGCATATGCGGCGCAGCTTATGGAACTCGGATTTCCGAAGTCCTATCTGGCAGGACTTTGCGCCCTTCATAAAAAGCATCCGAAATGGACCTTTCAGCCGGTTCTTACAGGGCTTGGCTGGGATGCTGCGGTGACGGCGGAGAGTAAGGTCGGAAAGAATTTTGTGCCGAAGAACAGTATTGCGTCGTACAAATCACTGGAGAGCACGGCGTACAGCTATAAAAACAATAAATGGTACACATTTGACGGGGGCAGCTGGGTCGCTGCGTCGCGCGAGGTGACCGCTTATTATATGGATCCCCGCAATTTTCTTGACGAGTCGGGCATCTATCAGTTCGAAACACTTGAGTACAGGGATTACCAGACAAAAGAAGGGGTCGCTGCGATGCTGGCATCGACTTTTATGAAAGGGAATTTTGTCGAACCTGACGGGACGACGATTCCGTATGCGTCGGCGTTTGTCGATATCGGAAAGCAGACCGGTGTCAACCCGTACCATCTTGCCGCCCGATGCTATCAGGAGCAGGGCAACGGAAAGAGCGACAGTATTTCCGGAAATGTGGAAGGATTTTTGAATATTTTTAATTATTTCCATATCGGCGCATATGCCGTAAACGGCAATACGCCGGTCAGGCAGGGGCTCATCTATGCGTCCAAAACGGACAGTAAATATCAGAGACCGTGGAATACCCGTTATAAATCCCTCGCCGGAGGTGCGGCGTATCTGGCGGATAAGTTTATAAGCAAAAAGCAGAATACGCTGTATTTTCAAAAGTTTAATGTGGTAAACAAAACAAACGGTATCTACTCACATCAGTATATGACCAATCTGCTTGCGGCTTCCTCGGAGGCGGCGCGCATGAAAAAGGCGTACGGAAGCGAGGAGAGGGAGATGGAGTTTGTCATTCCGGTCTACACAGACATGCCGGCTGCAGCCTGTGAAAAGCCTGTGTCGGATCTGAATCCGAATAACTATCTCGCTTCGCTGACTGTCGGAAAACGGGAACTGACGCCTGCGTTTGACGGAGCGGTGACGGAATACTCACTGACGGTGTCCTCGAAGGTCAGTGAGGTGACGATTGCGGCAAAGCCGGTCGCTAAGACAAGTACCGTCAGTCAGCTGGGCAAGGTTTCTCTGGAAAAGGGAGTCAACACGTTTACGGTCGTATGCCGTTCGGCTTCGGGAAACAGCCGCACATATACACTGACGATTACGAGAAAGTAAAAGCACGGTAATCGGATTGAAAATCAGGAAAAGAGGAGAGCTATGAAAGCACGCAGATGGCGAACATACGCAGCGCTATGTATTTTACTCGTCCTGCCCTTTTTAGGAAAGACGGAGAGCAGGGCGGCGGGAACGGTCACGGTTTTGATCGATAAGACATCCCTTGATGTCGGAGATACCCTTCAGGTCACGGTTCAGACCTCGGAGCCGGAGGATGACGCAGTGCCGCCGGAGATCACGCTCACCTACAATGCAGAGCTTTTAAATTTTACTTATTGCTCCACCCAATACGGCGG
>JAFUZE010000017.1 GCA_017476765.1 Lachnospiraceae bacterium | reverse complement strand
TTTGATACACCAATAACAAGAAATACGACGCTCACCGCAGTGTGGGTAGCCAGATTAAGCGTAAATATAGAAGGACTGGGGCAGATATCCATTGCCGAAGCCGGGAAAACTCCGGAATTTGATGATGAATTTCCGACTCAATCAGCAATCGAAGCCTCATATATCGGATTATATGATTCCTTTGTCGTAGGTGCGAAAGCAGACGCAGGATATCAATTTGTGGAATGGAAAAATGCCGATACCAATAAAACCTATTCCAAGGATCCGCAGATCAATGTAACGGTTACGGATAACATGAGCTTAGTTGCTGTGTTTGAATATGACGATAGCATTGCAACAAAGGTTTCCGTAGCGGCGGCAGGGTACACAGGAACAACCTACACGCTTGTGAAGGGCAAGACGCTGACGCTCACGCCGACCGTCTCACCGGCAAAGGCAAGCCAGAAGGTTACCTACAAGTCCAACAACACGAAAGTTGCAAAGGTAAACGAAAAGGGCAAGGTTACTGCGGTTAAGGCGGGGACGGCGAAGATCACGGTTTCCGCAACGGACGGAAGCGGCAAAAAGCAAACCGTCACAGTCAAAGTCGTGGGGAAAGCGGTAGCAAACAAGGCGCTCACCTTAAAGAAAAAGACTGCGGTTCTCAGGAAGAAGGGAGCGAGCGCACAGATCACGATAGGAAGCATCACAAAAGGAACGACCGATAAGATCACCTACAAGGTCACGAGCGGCTCTAAGCTGATCTCTGTTGACAAGCTCGGTGTCGTAAAGGCAAAAAAGGCACCAACCGCCAAGAAGCAGACCGCAAAGGTCACCGTCAAGTGCGGCACGAAATCTGTTACCTACACGGTAACGCTGAAAAAATAATCCAAGACATTCGAGTCGGATAAACGGAAAGTCCCCCGGAGAAGGAAGCCTCTTCTGGGACTTTCTGTTATATGTCTAGCCAATACACAGCAGCCGACCGCCGAATGGAAACTGTTATATCGAACATTGGCGACTAATTTTTTTCATTTCCTTGTAAAGAATGGACAAATATGGTATTATCAAATTTGAGTTTAACATATTTGGAGGTGTATCCGATGGCTCAGTTATGGGGCGGACGCTTCACAAAGGATACCGATCAGCTGGTGTACAATTTTAATGCGTCGATATCCTTTGATCAGAAATTTATGGAGCAGGACATAGAAGGAAGCATTGCGCATGTCGTGATGCTGGAAAAACAGGGAATCCTGACGGAAGCAGAGAAAAATGCGATCGTCAAAGGCTTGTCGGACATCCGTGAGGATGTAAAGAGCGGCAGGCTTGAAATTACGGATGAATACGAGGATATTCACAGCTTTGTCGAGGCGAATCTGATTGAGAGAATCGGAGATGCGGGCAAAAAGCTGCACACCGGACGAAGCAGAAACGATCAGGTTGCGCTGGATATGAAGCTCTACACAAGGCAGGAGATACTTGGCATTGATGCTTTGATCAGGGAGCTTTTGGTCACACTGCAGGACATCATGAAGGACAATCTGGAGACGTACATGCCGGGCTTTACCCATTTACAGAAGGCGCAGCCGATCACGCTCGCTCACCACATGGGAGCTTACTTTGAGATGTTTAAGCGTGACAGACAGAGACTTAAGGACATTTACTACCGGATGAATTATTGTCCGCTCGGCGCAGGAGCGCTGGCAGGCACGACTTATCCGCTTGACCGAAGCTACACGGCATCGCTGCTGGGCTTTGAGGGTCCGACGTTAAACAGTATGGATTCCGTCTCGGACAGGGATTACCTGATCGAGCTGCTCTCGGCGATGAGCACGGTCATGATGCATTTAAGCCGCTTCAGCGAGGAAATTATCATCTGGAATTCGAATGAATACCGCTTTGTCGAAATCGACGATGCGTATTCGACAGGAAGCAGCATTATGCCGCAGAAGAAAAATCCGGATATCGCGGAGCTTGTGCGCGGAAAGACCGGAAGAGTGTACGGCGCGCTTATGTCGCTCCTCACAACGATGAAGGGGATTCCGCTTGCCTACAATAAGGACATGCAGGAGGATAAGGAGCTGACCTTTGATGCGATTGACACGGTCAAGGGGTGTCTGGCGCTGTTTACGGGAATGCTGAAAACGATGCGCTTTCACAAAGAGGTCATGGCAAAGAGTGCGACGAGCGGCTTTACGAATGCGACGGATGCTGCCGATTACCTCGTTGGTCACGGGGTGCCGTTCCGCGATGCGCACAGCATGATCGGCAGGCTGGTGCTCTATTGTATCGACAAAAACTGTGCAATCGACGATCTGAGCATCGAGGAGCTCAAAGAAATCAGCGATGTGTTCGAGGAGGACATCTACGATGCCATCAGCTTAAAGACCTGTGTAAAAAAACGCCTGACGATCGGTGCGCCGGGACCTGAGGCGATGAAGCAGGTGCTTGCGATGAATCAGGAGTATCTTGACCATGACTGGCAGGATACATGCGGGAGCAAGGAGCTGGAATAGTGCTTACCTTTCGGAAATAGCTGCCATTCACGGAGCAAGTGAGAAAGAACATAGCTGTCATTTACAGAGCGAGCGAAAAAGTGAATCGTAACAGAAAATGACCATAAACGGACATCCGTTTTGGATAAATGGAAATGAGGAGATCAGAAATGAGTGAAAAATTGAAAGTTGGAATTTTAGGCGGAACAGGCATGGTTGGACAGAGATTCATCTCTCTTTTGGAGGAGCATCCGTGGTTTGAGGTGACGACGATCGCTGCAAGCCCGCGTTCAGCCGGAAAGACTTATGAGGAGGCAGTCGGTGACAGATGGAAGATGACGACACCGATGCCGGAGAAGGTAAAGAAGATCGTTGTCATGAATGTCAACGAGGTGGAGAAGGTGGCAGGCGAAGTGGACTTCGTATTTTCTGCCGTCGATATGACAAAGGATGAGATTCGGGCAATCGAGGAAGCGTATGCAAAGACGGAGACTCCGGTCGTATCGAACAATTCCGCACACAGATGGACCCCGGATGTTCCGATGATCATTCCTGAGATCAATCCGGAGCACACGGATGTCATTGCTTTCCAGAAGAAGCGTCTGGGAACCGAGAGAGGCTTTGTCGCAGTGAAGCCGAACTGCTCGATTCAGAGCTATGCACCGGTCTTATATGCATGGAGGGAATTTGAGCCATATGAAGTGATCGCAACGACCTATCAGGCAATTTCGGGTGCCGGAAAGACGTTCAAGGACTGGCCGGAGATGGTGGAGAATATTATCCCGTACATCGGCGGCGAGGAGGAGAAGAGTGAGCAGGAGCCGCTCCGCATTTACGGAGAGGTAAAGGATGGCGTGATCGAGAAGGCTGCAGAGCCTAAGATTTCCTGCCAGTGCATCCGCGTTCCGGTACTCAACGGACATACGGCGGCTGTGTTTGTCAAATTCAGAAAGCAGCCGACGAAGGAGCAGCTGATTGACAGGCTCGTGTCCTTCAAGGGACTGCCGCAGGAGCTTGAGCTTCCGAGTGCGCCGAAGCAGTTCATCCAGTATCTTGAGGACGATAACCGGCCGCAGGTGCAGCTCGATGTGGATTTTGAGAAGGGAATGGGTATCTCGATCGGACGTATCCGCGAGGATTCCATTTACGATTATAAATTTGTCGGCTTATCGCACAACACGGTGCGCGGTGCTGCCGGCGGAGCAGTGCTTTGTGCGGAGCTTTTGAAGGCAAAGGGCTTCATCACAAAGAAATAAACTAATACTTATGATAAAGGAGGTATTTGATGGGGGAACTACAATATCAGCTTGATTTGCTGCATGCGATGAATCAAAAACTGACGGACAATCTGGAAATGTACCAGGTGATCTGCGAGATGTCCGAAAGCATCTATGTATATTGCGATTTTGAACATAACAAGATTGAGATGGTGGGGCAGTTCGACCAGTTTTTTCCGTTTCCGCTCGTTTCGATGGGTGATTTGGAGCATATTTTTGAGTATGTCAGGGAAGAGTATGCGGAGCAGCTTCGGGATGTCATTTATCCCGAGTATGCGCAGAAGGAGCATGGGTCTCTGGAGTGCTGTCTGAACAGGGGCAGCGTCTGGCTTCGCTTTGAGTCGATGCTCATTTGCGATGAGAGGACGGGAAGACCGAAGACAAAGATCATCCGCATCAACAACATCTCGAAGGCAAAAATGCAGAATGAGGAATTGCAGTATCTTGCTTATTATGATTTGATGACGGGTATGTATAACCGTAACTATTTTGTCAGTATTTTATCCAGATGGGTGCAGAAGGCACAGGAGGAAAAAGAGATCATTTCCCTGATCTGTATCGACATTGACGATTTTAAAAAGATCAATGACGGAATGGGACTCGTAGTGGGAGATGAACTCATCCAGGTATTCGGGCAGTTCCTGAAGGAATTTGCCGGGGAGGATATCATTGTCTCCCATGCCAACAATGATGTGTACTATATGGCGATCTATGCACCGGTCGGTGCGCACAGTACGGAGAGCATCACGGAGAGAATCAACAAACGTCTGGAGGAGCCGTTTAAGCTGACGCAGGGCAGGGAAATCAAGTTTACGGTCAGCATGGGAATTGCGCTTTATCCCGAATCTACACAGAGTGCGATGGAGCTCATCAACTGTGCGGAGATTATTATGCTGCAGGCAAAAATGAGCGGAAAGAATTCAATCCGTTACTTTGAGTCACCGGTGCTTGAAGAATTTAAGGAAATGATTGAGATCGAAAATCAGCTGAAAAAAGCAATCCGGGAAAATAAATTTGAACTCTATTTTCAGCCGCAGTTTGACTCCGGGTCGCGAAAGCTGCGCGGTGCGGAGGCGCTGATTCGCTGGTGGGACGACACCGGTCATATGGTGAGCCCGGCAGTTTTTATTCCGATTGCCGAGGAGTCCGGAATGATCGTCTCGATCGGAGACTGGGTCATCGATGAGGCAATCCGAATTTATTCGGTATGGCAGAAGAAGTTTGACTGTACCTTTATTATGTCGATCAATATTTCTGCAATCCAATACCGGAAGCCGGACTTTGTCCCGAACCTTGTGAAGATACTGAAAAAATATAACGTGGACCCGAAATACATTGAGCTGGAGATTACGGAGACGGTTCTGATCAAGGATTTTGTCGAGGTGGTGCATCAGCTTCGGGTACTCAAGGAATACGGAATCAAAATATCGCTCGATGACTTTGGAACGGGATTTTCGTCTCTTTCCTATTTGAAGGGACTTCCGATCGACACGTTAAAAATTGATAAATCCTTTGTGGATACCGTGCTCATCGACCACAGCACAAAGGTCATCACGGAATCCATCGTATCGATGGTGAAAAAGCTCGGCTATGAGACGGTAGCGGAAGGAGTCGAGACGGAGGAGCAGTATGAATACCTGAAGGATATCGAGTGTGACAACATTCAGGGATATCTTCTGGGAAAGCCGATGCCGGCTAAGGATATGGAGCTTGTGATTGAACGGAACCAGTAAGGAACTGTTCCTAAGCGCCATAAGCTGCTTGGTTATGCAAAACGGCGATGTGGCGCTGCACTTTCGCAGGATGGGGAATTTTATGGAACGGAATCGCAAAAAGGAGCTGGAATATCTGGAACACAATTACGGGAAGGCGGGAAGCCAGCTCCTGGTTGTGTACGGACAAAGGCTCATCGGAAAGACGACACTGTTAAAAACCTTTGTGTCCGACAAACCATACATTTATTATGCCGCCAGAGCTGCAACCGATGAGGAGCAGAGGCGGCTCCTTTGCGAAGAATTAGGTCTTTTGGAACAGAGAGAGACCTATTTTTCGTATCTGGACATTTTTATGGCAATCGAGAATCAGTCGTCGAGGCATAAAAAAGTCATGATCTTTGACGAATTTCATATGATGATAAGGCAGACGACGGCGCTGATCGAGGATATTGCAGCGTACATGCAGCAGAGGAAAAATCAAAGAGTTCTGTTTTTGCTCTGCAGCTCGTCCGTCGCCTTTGTGGAGAACCATCTGGTCAGCAAAATCGGGAGAAATGCCCTTTTGATCGGTGGCTTTTACAAAGTCAAGGAGCAGGGCTTTCGGGAGGTTGCAGCACACTTTCCGGACTATTCCTTTGAGGATCGTCTGAAGGTATACAGCACACTTGGCGGCATGCCCGGTCTCTGGCAGCATTTTGACCGGAGCCTTTCGTGGAAGGAGAACGTGTGTAAATATATGCTTAAAGAGGGTGCTTTCCTCAGGCAGGAGGGCGGCAGATGGGTGGCAGACCAGCTGAGGGAGGCCGCGGTCTACCATACGATTCTGCTTCGTCTTGCACAAGGACACCGCAAGCTGAATGAGCTGCATGCGCTCACCGGTTTTTCGCGCGCCAAGATCAGCGTTTATCTCAAAAATCTGATGGAATACGAGATCGTGGAAAAGGTTTTTTCGGTAGATACAGACGGAAGGGCGAACACACAAAAGGGAATCTATCAGATCAAAAATCATTATCTGCACTTTTATTTTGCTTTTTTGTGGAAAAATCTCTCCGCCCTTGAGATGCTGTCGGCAGAGGATTTTTATGAGCTGTATATCGAGCCGGAGTTAGGCGCATATACCGCACAGTATTATCCGGAGCTCTGCCGTGAATATGTGGAGCTGCTCGGGGAAGCGGGAAAGCTTCCGTTTTCTTTTGAGCGAAGCGGGAAATGGGTCGGCAAAAGCGGAAGCATCGACTTTCTGGCGATGGATGGGAACGGGAACACGCTCGCATGCTTCTGCCATGCATTCGGAGGTGAGATGTCGCTTTCCGATCTGGAGTGGGATGAGTTTTTGTTAAAGCAGGCGAAGGTGAAGGCAGATACCCTGTATCTGTTTTCGCTGCACGGTTTTTCGCCGAAACTAAAAGAGGAGGCTGCCAACAGGAAATCGCTTCTTCTGATGGATGAAAAGAGCTTATGGGAAAATCTTTGATTATAACGGAGAAGCCCTCTGTGGCTCGGGAATACGCACAGGTTCTCGGGGTTTCGGGAAACCGGAAGGGCTACATCGAGAATGACCGCTACGTCATCACCTGGTGCGTCGGGCATCTGGTGGAGATGGTCTATCCGGAAAAATATGATGAAAAATATAAAAAGTGGAGGCTGGAGGATCTTCCGTTCCTTCCAAAGACGTACAAATACGATGTCATCGGAGATGTCGCAGAGCAGTACCGCATCGTCAACGGCATGCTGCACCGGGAAGATATCGATGTCGTGTACTGGGCGGGGGACTCCGGAAAGGAAGGACAGACGATCGAGGAAAATATCCGCAATTTCGGCGGGGTGCGCGACGGCATGAAGGAGCTTCGCGTCTGGATTGACTCCCAGACGGAGGAGGAGATTTTGCGGGGACTGAAGGAGGCAAAGCCGATGTCGGCGTATGCCAACTTAGGCAAATCGGGCATTATGCGTTCCATCGAGGACTATGCGATGGGAATCAACTTCTCGCGCGTCATGTCCGTGCGCTACGGCAATCTTCTGAATCAGGCGGCGGGAACGCAGAGCTACACGGCGATTGCGGTCGGGCGTGTCATGACGTGCGTGCTCGGTATGGTCGTCATCAGGGAGCGGGAAATCCGGAATTTTGTCGAGACTCCGTTTTACCGTGTGACGGGAAGCTTTACCGAGGCGGACATTGTCGGCGAGTGGAAGGCGGTCGAGGGCTCTAAGTACTTTGCATCTCCGCTTCTGTATAAGGAGAACGGCTTTCAAGAGGAGAAGGATGCAAGGGCGCTCATCGACAGCTTAAACGGACAGGTGGCTGTCATTGAAACGATTGAGAAGGGAACGTCCAAAAAGCGTGCGCCGCTGCTCTTTAATCTGGCGGAGCTGCAGGCGGAGTGCTCCAAGCGGTTCAAGATCAGTCCCGATCAGACGCTGCAGATCGCACAGGATCTGTATGAGCGCAAGGTGACGACGTATCCGAGAACCGATGCGAGAGTGCTCTCAAGCGCAGTCGCAAAGGAAATCACGAAAAATATCGCACCGCTGAAAGCCTACACTCCGGCATCTCCTTTTGTCAGCTGGATTATGGACGAGGGGAGGTACCGGGGCATCGGCAAATCGTTCTACACCGACGATGCGAAGGTGACCGATCATTATGCGATCATTCCTACCGGGCATGTCAGGGAGCTTCAGGGACTCTCCGGGCTGCACCGGCAGGTCTATGATCTGATTGTGCGGAGGTTTCTGGCAATCTTTTATCCGCCTGCACAGTACGAGACCGTGAAGCTTGTCGCAGAGGTCTCGGGTGAAAGGTTTTTTGCAAACGCAAAGGTGTTAAAGGAGCCGGGCTATCTGGAGGTTGCGGGCAGAGCGCCGGAGGAAAAGAAGGAAAACGGTCAGGCAGGTGCAGAGGACAGGGAGCAGAAAAACGGCGGAACGGACGAAGCGCAGGAGGGTGCGAACGAGAAGCTTCTCGCCATTGCGGGAAATCTCAAAAAGGGAGATACGCTCACCGTAAACGGCTATGAAATTAAGGAAGGAAAGACGTCTCCGCCGAAGCGTTACACCTCAGGCTCGATGGTGCTGGCGATGGAGAATGCGGGTCAGCTGATCGAGGATGAGGAGCTCCGGGAGCAGATCAAGGGCTCAGGTATCGGTACAAGTGCGACGCGTGCCGAGATTATCAAAAAGCTCATCCGCATCGGCTATCTGAGCTTAAACAAAAAGACGCAGGTTCTCACGCCGCACCGGCTCGGCGAGATGATCTTTGAGGTCGTCAGTATGACCGTGCCGCAGCTGTTAAATCCGAAGATGACGGCATCGTGGGAAAAGGGGCTTGACGGCATCACGAAGGGCACCGTGGATTTCGCACAGTACCGTGAAAAGCTGGAGGAGTTTATCCGGGAAGAGACGGTCAAAATGATTCAGAGGGATCTGACGACGGAGATCGCCGGACGCATCAGCCAGTTTGCCGGAAAGGACGGCAGAGGAATCGGAGCGAAGCGCAAGCTTGACGTGAACTGTCCGGCCTGCGGCGGACAGATGGAGACGACTCCGTTCGGCTATGGCTGCAGCAATTACAAAAAGGACGGCTCCGGCTGCAAATTTGCAATCGGGCAGATCGCGGGAAGAGATTTGTCCGAGGAGGAAGTTAAGGAGCTTCTTGCAAACGGCAGAACCGGAGTGCTGGAAGGCTTCAGTGCCAAAAACAAAAAGAAGTTCCGGGCGAGTCTCGTGCTTGGCAAGGACGAGGAGGGACGGCCGTCAATCGGGTTTGACTTTTCCGCAAATGAGCCTGTCGTTTTGGAGGGGGCTTTCTGTCCCGCATGCGGCAGCGAGATCGTGGAGACCGGCTTCGGATATGCGTGCAGACGGCGCACAAGGGAGCAGCCGGGCGGCTGTTCTTTTGCTATAGGCAGGATTGCGGACAAGGAGCTTTCGAAGGAGCAGGTGCGGACGCTTTTAAAAGACAAAAGGACGGATACGATACGAGGCTTTAAGGGAAAAAGCGGTAAGAGGTTCGATGCCTGTCTTGTTCTTGAAAAGGAAGAGCAGTCGGGGCAGTGGAACGTCCGCTTCGACTTTGAGCATGTCGAGGCGAAAAAGCTTAAGGATGTCAAATGTCCGCTCTGCGGCGGGGAGATTGTCGTCACGCCGTTTGGCTATGGCTGCTCGAATTACAGGCAGGAGGAGGAAGGCAGCTGCCGCTTTGCGATCGGGAAAATGGCGGGAAAGGCGCTTACCGAATCACAGGTGAGGGAGCTGCTTACAAACGGCAGAACCGGCACGATACGAGGCTTTAAGGCAAAGAGCGGCAAGAGGTTCGATGCGAGAGTGGCGCTCGCAAAGGAGCCGGGCGGCACGATTACCGGACTGAAATTTGATTTTGAGGATTTGGAGCCGCAAAAGCTTAAGGATGTCAAATGTCCGCTCTGCGGAGGAGATGTGATTGTCACACCGTTTGGGTACGGCTGCGGCAGCTACAAAAAGGACGATCCGGAAAGCTGCCGGTTTGTCATCGGTCAGATTGCCGGCGTGAAGCTGAAGGAAGCGCAGGTTCGAAAGCTTTTGACAGAGAAAAGGACGGATGTCATACAGGGCTTTGTTGCCAAAACCGGCATGATGTTTGACGCACCGCTGAAGCTGACGGAGGACGGACAGGTCGTCTTTGATTTTCCGGAGAGACCGAAGCCCGCACAGACGACCCTGCCATGCCCGAGGTGCGGAAAAATGCTTGGGAAAACCCGGTGGCAGTACGAGTGTGAGTGCGGCTTTAAGATTTTTCACACGGTTGCGAAGGTCGAGCTTTCCCAGGAGACGATGAAGGAGCTGCTTGAGACCGGACGGACGAAGGAAAAGGTTACGGGTTTTACTTCAAAGACCGGAAATCTGTTTGATGCCGGACTCAGGCTGGAGGAGAACCGGATCGTCTTTGACTTTGAGCCGGCAGGAGAAGGAAGCACTGCGAAGGAGCATACCGGAGAGGACGGCACCGGAAACGAAAATGCCGGGGAAAAAACCGGCACAGAGAAATAAGAACAGTAAGGAGCAGATAGAGCATGAAAGAATTAGAAGTAAGCAGTCTTTTGGACTTGGACAGGACGATTGCAAGGGAGATTTTCAGTGAGGTTACATATCCGTGGGAGGTGCTTCCGCTGATTCACGACTTTGTGATCCGGCTTGGCAGCATACTCCCGGAGGATGTTTTCTTTAGAAAGGGCGAGGATATCTGGATCGCACGCTCGGCAACGATCGCAAAGACGGCATCGATCACAGGTCCCTGTATCATTGATGAGGGGGCGACGCTCAGACCGGGAGCGTTTGTGCGAGGCAATGTCATCGTCGGCAAAAAGACGACTGTCGGCAACTCGACCGAGCTTAAGAATGTCATTTTGTTTGATCAGGTCGAGGTGCCGCACTATAACTATGTGGGCGACAGTGTACTGGGATTTAAGGCACATATGGGAGCCGGGGCGATTACCTCCAATGTCAAAAATGACAAGACGAATGTCGTAGTCAAGGCGGGACAGGAGCAGTTTGAGACAGGGCTGCGCAAGTTCGGTGCGATTTTGGGAGACTGGGTGCAGGTCGGCTGCAACTGCGTTCTGAATCCGGGCTCCGTCATCGGTGCGCAGACGAATATTTATCCGTTAAATTCAGTGCGTGGCTATGTCCCGGCAAACAGCATCTATAAAGAAAAAGACAGCATTGTGCCGAAGGAGTAAAACAGCTTGTCTCCCTGTCTTGTTTTGTAAATTCGTAAATAAAGCACGCATCTCGCATGTAGTTTTGTGAGGTGCGTGCTTTTTTGTGCGATAGCCGTAGACATACGTGCTGCTTTCAACTCAAGTGATGTAATTTGATAAACTTTTTTACATAATTAAGTTGCAATAAACTGATAAAATAATTATTTGGACGAAATATCGATATTCATTACAAGTGTAAAATAATGTTGATATATGAGTGAAAATGATGTATTATTATATGTAACATATTGCACATATGATTACAAACAGGAGGGTTACGCATGAAGAATATTGTAATGAAAGGAACCGGAATTTATATACCTCCAAACAAAGTATATAATGAAGAGCTGGATGAACATTTCGAGAAGCGAGGACTGAAAGCACATGGCTTGATGGAGCATCTGGGACGGAGGAAACGCTATTTTATTTCGGAGGATGAGACACCGATTACGTTGTGCATGAATGCGATCGATGATTGCGCCAAAAAGCCCGGTATTTCTTTGGAGGATATCGAACTGGTGATTGTCTGTACGGACACACCGGAGTATCTGGTTCCGACGACAGCCTTGAAGCTTGTCGGACTTTATGGGGAGCGGATGAAAAATGTTCGTCTCGGCTTTGACCTCAACAGCAACTGCAGCGGTATGGCGATCGGAATGGATGTTGCGCAGAAATACATGCTTGCTTCGGGGTACAAAAATGCTCTTATAGTCGGATGCTTTTGCATTTCCCCGAGTGCACTGTGGGACGATACGGTTGTCTATGCGACGTTTGCGGATGCCGCATCCTGCGTTGTGCTGACTGCCGTTGATGACGGCGAGAAGAGACGAGGATTTCTGGACAGCGAGGTATGTGTGGATGCCAGTTATCAGCAGTATATTACATATCCGAAATGCGGACTGACAAAGGTGCCGCTCAAATCGATTGAGCCGAACGAAAAGCGTCTGGAGTGGATTCCTTTTGAGATGGATTTCCTCGGAGAAATGTGGAGCGGGCTCATCAGGAAGGTTCTGGAGAGAAATCATTTAGAGCCGGACGACATTGATTACTATGTTTTCTCGCAGCTGAACGATGCGTGCAATATGGAGACACTGCGGCTTCTCGGGATAGACGGTGAGGGCGGGAAATATCATTTTGTCGGCAAAGAATACGCTTATACAGGAAATACCTGTCCGATCTTGTGCATAAACCGCATGTGGGACAAGTATGCGAAGGAAGGCAATAAGATCATCATCTGTACGGTCGGTGCAGGATACACAGCGATTGCTATGCTATATGAATTTTAAAAATGGAGAGGTTTAATATGAATACGAATATTATTGAGGAATACATGAACCGTGTGTTCATAACGGTGATACTGATCATCACAGGTTCGACTTTGATTGCAAGTCTTGTGGTCGGCGGATTTAAGATCATGGGGTATTATTCGGCAGTGCCGTGGGTGGCGATTGCTATTTTTGTGATAACCTGTGTTTTATATTTCGGAATCGGACAATATTTTATCCGCACGTCTTACGAAACAAATGAGCGGGGGGATAAAAGACTCATCCCGAGCAAGCTGCATAACGGGAAAATATTTATTTTTATTGTGGAGATGGTGCAGTGGAATTTCCTTTCGTACCTGATGCCGTCGAGAGAGTTTTGGGCGTTTGCCTTCTTCTTCATTATCCTTGCCGTATTTTTCCTTGATATGAAGCTGACGGTTCTGGTGACTGTCGGAAATATACTATCGTCGATTGTTGTCAGCATTGTCCGGGCAAAAACGATTCTCCCGGTGCAGGACGCCCTGTTTGTTCCGGAGCTGCTTCTTCGATGCCTTACGGTTTTGCTCTCGGCTGCCGCTATTGTTTTAATCAATTACATGATCAGCCATTACCTGATTCACATCAAGGAGGATCAGCTCGAGGAGAACAACACGAGAACCGAAAAGGTATTGGCTGCAGCGACCGAAATTGTTGAGGACTTAAGCTCTGCAAGCAAGGTGCTTGCGGATGTTGCCCAAAATGAGAGCGCTTCGACGGAGGAGCTTTCCTCTACAAGTGAGTCGCTGATGGCGGAGAATGAGGATTTGCTGAACAAAACAGAGAACAGCAAAGAAAATATTATTTCGCTGGAGGAGAGCTCGAAGGATCTGGACAAGAATATTTCCAGAGTGGAGGAGGTATCACGCAAGCTTCTCCAAAAATCGGAGCAGAACGAGATTCTGTTAAAGGAACTGCAGCAGAAAAATCAGGAGGTTTCCGATTCGTCCAGCCATACAAAGAAAATGTCCGGCTCCCTGCTTGAATGTGTCAGTGAGATCGTAAAGGCACTCGGTGTGATTGAGGACATTTCCTCGCAGACAGGACTTTTGGCACTCAATGCATCGATTGAGGCGGCAAGGGCAGGAGAGGCAGGAAGAGGCTTTGCCGTCGTGGCAGAATCCGTCAGCGGGCTGGCATCGGATACGAAGCAGTCTCTGACCGGAATCCAGAGCGTGATCGATAATCTGCAGCGGCATGTGGATGAGATGATGCAGACTGTCGAGGAGAGCCAGAACTCTCTGGATAGGCAGAACGAGACGTTTGATGAGACATTCCGGGGCATTTCGGAGATGATGGAGATCATCAGGGAGGCACTGGAATCGATCAGTACGATGGATCAGGTTCGGAAAAATCAAAATGAGATCATCCAGATGACCGTCAGCATCAATGAGGAGATTCTCGGTGCGATTCAGACGGAGAATATACAATTTTCGAATATTTCCAATATGATCGAGGAAAACACGCGGGATATCATGAAGATGTCCGAGCAGTCCAGTCTGCTGGAAAACATGATCGAAAGACTGCGTGCGACCTTGCAGAATTAACGGATGAGCAGCTGATGCTCGGAGGATGCAGCTTTTGCTTCTCTTTCATAATTGCTGAAAAAGGTGGGAACGGCGTTTGCCGCTTCCGCTTTTTTTGTGCAGCAAGCGCATGCCCCGAAGAGTACTATACTGTACCGGCTGCGTCCGTGGCTGGTCGCTGAATTGCAACACCACATCCGGTTCGTCACATCGAATCTCAACTTCCATCTTGCGGGAAACAGAGGGTATATATTATAATAGAACAGGATTGCTTATAGAAAGCAGTGCAGGACAAAGTAAACCGGTTCATTGAAATGCGCGCAGGCAATCGGTGCATCGGGATGATACAGGAGGTAACAGATGGATACACAAGCAACAGGGATACTGGCGTATATTCCGGTCGTTGGCTGGCTCCTCGCCTATTTCACCGGCGACAGAGAAGGGGCAAAATTTCATTTGAATCAGGGATTAGTGCTTCATATTTTTCTGCTTTTAACATGGATTCCGTTTCTCGGATGGCTTTTCGGAATTTTCCTCATAGTCTGCTGGATTATCGGACTGGTCGGGGCTGTCAACGGAGAGGAACGGGAAGTGCCGCTGTTAGGAGCCATTCGAATCTTGAAATAACAGGTATGGAGCTTATATGACAAGAGAAGAGTTTATCGAATTAGCCAAAGAGCAATATTTGATTCTGGACGGAGCGACCGGCTCCAATCTGCAAAAGGCGGGTATGCCG
>JAFUZE010000173.1 GCA_017476765.1 Lachnospiraceae bacterium | reverse complement strand
AGGAACAGTTTCTAATAATCGCTTAACACAAAACATAAGCATATCCTTATTTTTGTGATATGTAATAATGATAGACTGCTTCATAGTAAAAACTCCTTTTTATAAAAAAATATCTCTAGGTATCAAAAAATAAATTGTATATGGATGCTGTATACTGTTAGGCTTCATATGTAGTATTTGAAGATTATAAGATATATAAATCACTATATATCCGAAGAATTTGTGTAGGAAGTATTTTGCCCCGGAATTATGTATTTGACTAAAATATTGCAATTTTCCTTACATGTATTTCAAATGACTGATAATCCGCAATTATCCATCACATTTACAAGTTACTTCATCCTCTTGACTGCTTAATCAAATTGAGCGTCGCCGCATCAATATCAAAAACAGTTTGTTTGCCATCATACCATCGATCCCAAAAATCAATGGTTGCGCTCTTCGGCTTTTCTCTTGGCTTATCCAAAATGATTTTGGAGGGTAGCATAATCGCATCACCGACGACTACACACTCTCCCACATCCAGATTGGGAAACATGTCCACAATACCGACCAGAGAATCTGTCAGCATCGCTGCAACCGCAGATTTATCTCTGTCATTCGTCACTTTAAGACTGACAATATTATTGCACTGGGACATAATCGTTGTATTTAATTCTGCCGGTCTCTGCGAAACAATCAAAAGACCCAAACCGTACTTCCGTCCTTCTTTGGCAATCTTTTCAAAAATCTCAAGAGATTTCTTTTCCACTGCCTTCATTTTTGACATGTCATTCGCCATGTAAATATGAGCTTCATCACATACAAGAACGAGTGGATGTCTCACCTCATCCTTTGCCGGAGTCATCCAAAATTGTATGTCATATATGATTCGCGTCACGATCCCAATGACGCTTGCCAACATATCCGACGGGACCTCGGATAAGTCAATGACCTTAATCCGATGTTTTTCATTTCCCATAATTCTGGCTGCGAACTCATTCAAATAAAAGGAATCAAGCGTAGCACTCTCATGAAAAACAAAGCCGTATTTCTTATCATCCATCTTTGTTCTTAACCGGGTAATCAAATTTGTCAGCTTGTCATAGTACTGCCCTCTTTTCGTTTTGGGCTGACCTTTATTATCACCTGTTTTGTAAATCTCCCCCGTATCAATCTCAAAGCTGTTTTGTTCCTCTAAATACTCAATCAGCCCCTTCGCAGAAAACGGAACAGGAGTATCCGCTGTCACAATTTCCTCCGAAACACTGTCCATATGATCCTTAATGTATTCTTTTTTCTTCCCTAAAATATAGTTAATCACGGCTGCTCTTTGATTTGTCGAGGAACCTTCGGATGATTCAACAAACAATGAATGAATTTCTTCGTAATTGAAAAACCACAACGGAATATGCAGTCCGTCTTTCTCATCGCAAATTTTTATCTGATCTGCATAGGATAATTCGTTATATTCTCCGTGCAAATCAAAAACGATCATGTTGGCATGAGGCAGTTCGTCTGCTTTTTCCAAAACTCCTGCAACGGTATAAGATTTACCACTCCCTGTACTGCCAACAATACAGGCATGTCTTTGAAAAAAGCGATTCCCGTCTAATATAGCATCCACATCACGATTGCTTGCAAAATGCCCGATTTTGAGGCTCTTGCCATTTGTCGCTTTACTGCTTACTGCATTCATAATCATCTGCATGGCGGGCTCATTTGCCTGATATACTTTACTGTTAATCTCCGGATATGTATTGATCGCACGCTTAAATTTACTGTCTTTTCCGGCTCCGTATTTGTTGTAAAAACTGCCTACTAAATTGATGACACAGCAGTTATTGGAATAAAGAAGCTCCTCATCCGACTGCTCACTTTCATCCGGCTCCATTTTTTTCTTTGTTACCTTTGTCAAAATACCAATCAGCTTCTCATCAGAATTACTGCCTGCCAGAACAACAATATCATTGATTTTTATTGTATTGAGCACCGATTCATTTTCTACGCTGACCACAATCTTTCTGGTGTCAACGTTTTCTACGATTCCTATGCAGTTTATTTCCGATAAATAATCGTTAATATTACTTGTCTCCACCCGATTGCCCTCCTACGCTATAAATATATCCGCAAACTGGTCAATATCCCACAGAGGTAAATCTATACTGTACTTCTTGGAATTGTATATCATGTAATCCTTGCCGTTTTCATGATAGAAAATCGTAATATTCTTCCTTGTCAGCGCCTTATTTTTAACTTCCTCTTTTACATCCTTCGCCAAGATCAAAACATTTTTTTGAAAGCTGTCGAATAACGCCGTATCAAAATGATCATCGTTAAACCCATATCCATAAAACAACAGCGAATACTGTTCTTCCGGATTCAGCAGATCGTTAAATTCTTCTCTCATACATCGGAATGTGTTGTTTATCATTCCCTCTCTGTATTTCGAACTGCCGGGAGTTACAATTTCAATATACTCTGCATTTTTGCTAAGTACATTATAGTTATTCGTCTGATATTCTTTTCCATTTTTGCTAATCCAATTAATAGAGCCATGCGGCTTGAACAAGCGAACCCATGTATGACTTCTGCAATGATAAGTAGTACCCGGCTGCCTGAGCAAATTTCTGTCAAATCTGCAGTACATGTTTCCACTAAAGCCCGTGATCACACCTATTCCAAGCTTATCACATACAAGTTCAATGATTCGGTCATAATTCGGAGTCATAATGTCAATTATACGATTATTATTACTGACAGTCCCGCTAAGATACCGCATCAACCGGCAAAATCCAGTGTCCTTTTCCAAAACTTTCTCATGTATTTTTTCTTCACTTTTTAAAATGTATTTTGCGGTCAAAACTTTTATTGTATCGACCATTCCCAACTCTTCCTGACTCAGATTTGCAAGTCCGGCTTCCAGTCCTTTATTTTTGATATCGCCAAAACGCTCATTCCACTTTTCCTTTAAGCTTGCATCTTTTGATTTTTTTATCTCTTTGTCCAGATGTTTTGCTAATGCGTTCATCCCCGGAACGCCATAAACGATAGAAAGTCCGGTTCCTATAATGAGTTTCGGCATAAAATTTGTAGAAAGATTTCTTCTTTTTATCTCTTCAACAATTCCATCGAAAATTTCTGAATATATATCCAGATGTTCAATATCCATAGTTCCTTCCTTTCGATGATACTGCGCAAAATACAATAAATATATATTGCTTTTACATTATACAACATTATTCCGCTTTTTGCATTATTTTTTTGATTGTATTTTATACAATCTATAATTGTACTTATTCCCTTTGCGCAAAAATAGTTTCTCTTAACCGTTAATAACTTGATAATTCCATATTATTTGTCATATGTGCGTATACCGGTTAATTACATGCCTCAAGCTTTACAAAAGTGCAAACGGTTAGATAAATTTTTAAAACTAAGAAACCGAAGCAAATTATATCTATTGTCATCGCCAATCCGATTCAGCTTGGCGGACATATCGATGACAAAGAATTTATTCTTGATATCAAAGTGCGGATAAATAACAATCCGATTATCAGCTTGGAAATGCAGGTACAAAATCAATTTAAGTGGACAGACCAATGGCATTACGATATGAACAGAGACGTTCTTTTTTGCGTGATAGAATGAACGTTGTAACTTGTATCCTATATTACACAATCCCAAATAGCGCCGTGATATCCGCATCCTCCATAATACGGTCACTTTTTACGTCCGCATGCATGAGCATCTGCTCCACGCGATTTTCCAGTGCAACCGTCACAAAGCGGTTCACATCCACACCACGCAGAGTAAAAAACAAAAGGGGAGCCTGATCAAACCGTACTCCAATCCCATACAAAACAGCTGCCACATGCTTGCACATCAGAGCCCGGTCCGGACAACTACAGCTAAAGCTGATTTCCCTCTGGGATGGGAAAAGCCCCTCTTCCCCACAAAGCAGTTCCTTAAGTTCATCCGGGATATCTCCGGTAAGCAGCGCCTCGATATTCTCAATCTGGTTGCTGCACTTTTCTATGACTTCTATGACGCTCTGGCACCGCTGTTCCGAGAACGGACTGATTCGAATTTCAACCTTATAAGGAGTTTCCCTTCTACCCTGCACCCTTGCCTGTATCTTTCCCTTCTCGATCTTCAAATCGACCATGAAGAACAAAGCCCCTCCTGCCAAATACCTCGGCAAGAAAATCATCGAGATACGGCGTAATCTCCTTAAACATGGGAAACACAAGCACAGTACACGGCAGATGATTCCGGCTTCCTCTATCTTCGGAATCTCCCGCAAAATCTCGTATGCTTCTTCACTCTTTAACCGAAGCGGATGAAACAGTTCCCCTCTCTCAATAAATCCGCCAAGAAGCGGCGAAATCTCAGCAACACGATTGAGACATGACAGAAACGCAAACAGCTTTTCATTGCTATGCTCGTATTCCGTAAGTACATATTTGAGCGGTACATGCTTTACCCTGTTATTTCCTGATTTCGTGCCATACGTTGCCAAAAAAGCAAATGGATAGTCCTCTCGCTGCTCTCAACCAGATGAAAGAAAACCCGCTCGGAACAGACAACGTCTGACTCTTCTCACCCAGATAAAAGCTGACCGTTCCGTTGTAATCCTTAATATCCTCGCCAAAGATGCGGTTAAGCTCCGTAAATAACTGTCGAATCCAATCCTCCGTCACATACTCCGAACCATTGGCAAACGGAACTACATTCAATAACGACACAAGCTGCTCCTCATCCGGTTGAATACAAATATCTTCACGAAGAAGTTCGATATCCGGCTGTCTGGAAAGTGCTGCCGCCAAAGGATGACGCTGCGTGCAAAAGGAACCTTCCTGTCATATCCGCATTCTTTGGACAAGGTGCAAAGGAACACTCATACAGAAAGCGGTATCTATCGGTTTCCAGTAATTGTTCCTGCAAATTCCGGCTCTGTCATAATGGATTCCTGATGCCCCTGATTTGTTTTGTCTTCCGAGACTGATATTTCCCTCTTCTCCGCATAAAAGCCATCTTGTGTAAACCCAAAATAGCATGTCTCAAATATGCTCTCCCGCTTCATATGTATATAAATACCTCCAAAACCATGTCTGATTTCTGTTTTTCATATATTCCCAAAACGATTTTGTTTATTAATCTTAAGTACTCCCGAATTTCAATATAGCATACAACACTGTGAAGATGACTTTATGTACTTGTCAGTTTGTGCCAACCGTGTTATTGTTATTTTTAGGATTGTAAATGGAATATAAGAATCTTGTCTGATTTTTCTCATTCTGATATGGTGATGTCTGAACCAAATTCCGACCGTTCGGTCGAAGCTTTCTCTTATTACTTATCGTATGGTGTCAGTACAGGACAAACTCTGTCTATCGTAATGGAACAGCTTGTTTTATCGCTGGTCTGACAAACAGATCTGACAAACATTTCTGATGCATAAACACAACTCACACATTTCAAAAGGAGGTTCTATGAGTTATTCCCGCAAATCTTTAGACGAACTTAATGTTTTAGACGACTTTTTAATCAATGCCATCGCATCCGACCCGGAGGTTGGTGCTCCCTTCTGCCGCACTCTTCTGTCCGTTCTTCTGCAAAAAGAGATTGGGCAGGTGCGGGTAATTGCCCAGCGCAGCATACCTGCACTTTCCCCAAATATGAGAGGGATTCGT
>JAFUZE010000172.1 GCA_017476765.1 Lachnospiraceae bacterium | reverse complement strand
CGCCGGTCTCCTTATCCGTATTTTCCATCAGCCACTTCGGCGCATCAAAGTAAGCCCTCTTCGGATGAACCGCTTCATAGAACTCATCCGGCAGCGTTGAATTGCCGTGATGCGCCATCTGCACATAGGTCGAAGGGAGCAAATCCCCGTACCGGCTCATGATCTCATCGGCAATCAGCCGCGTCGCCTCCGGAATGCCGCCCTGCTCCTTCCATTTTTCGGCGGTATCCCTCGAATTATCACCGATGTCGCCCAAAAACAAAAAGCTCCGCTTCTTTGCCGACAGCTTAAAGACCATCGAACCATCATTTAAAATATTGTCGCTGTGCGTTGTGACCGTCTCGTTGCAGGTGTGCAGCACATCCATCCGAAGTCCGAGCACCTCCAGACTGTCCCCTGCCTTTAAATACCGGACGTTGCCGCGCGCCTTCAAGCCCCGGAACAGATACTCGAAAAAGTCTGTCCGTGGTCCCCCCTGCGCCAGAACTGCCTCCTCGTCCCACTCGCCGATCAGAATCTCGCCGATTTCAATCTCCGACCGATCCCACGCTGCCTCCAGAACCGAAGCAAGCACCCCGGCATGGTCATCGTGCGGATGGGTGATAATCCAATAATCGACCCTTCCGCCCTTTTCCTTGATCACATCGACCAAATCCAGCGAATTCCATGCGCGTCCGCCATCTATGACAATCAACCCGCCATCGCTGCTCTCGATCGTATAGCACATCGCCTGATAGCCCTCCGGGTCCGGATACTGCGTCACCCGCCACGTTCCCGGCTTCACATAATTCCTGTCGTAATAATACACCTTGTAATTTTCGGTGCTGCCGATTTCAAACAGCGGGTACTTCTCAATATTGCCGGTAAAGTACTGCCAGTCCCCGAGGACAAGATACGAAAAATTCCGCTTATACATCTTTTTCGTAATATATTTCAGCCCGACCTCCTCATTCTCAAGGCTCAGCATCTTTGCTGCCATGTTATATTTTTTCATATTATAGCTTCCGAAATCCTTGCGCACATACAAGAGCCTGATATTGGCATTGTACATGCGAATCTGCTCGCACAGCGGGTCAGTGACCATCGCACTCGGTCCTTCATATCCGACGCGGTTGGGTATGACCGTCTCCTCCTCCGACAGACCTTCATAATGCCGGATGATGATGTCATTGACCTCAATCGCCTGACTGTCGATCTTGTAGGCATGGGTGGCAGGCTTATATTCCGTGTCCGTAAAGACAATTCTGCCGCAGAATAGGATGAGCAGGATGCACGGAACCACCATCCCTCTCCGCTTGCCCGTAATCGTCGCAAAACCGAGTGCCAGTATGACCGGCGAGAGCAGAAGCCAGAAAAAGCGCTCATAGACATCCAGATTGTTCGTCTTATCAATCAAGTACAGGGAAACCGGATTCATGACGGCGAACAGGATGAAAAAAGCATACCACAGATAGGTTCTCATCTCCCGGCTTTTCTCCTTATTTAAGAGAAAGAAAAGGCAGAATGCCGCAAACAAAAGTCCGAGGGCTCCGACACCCCAGTATCTATCCACTTCGTCTTTTAAATGCCAAAGAAAACTCATAGGCGATCCTTTCTGTTTTCATCGGTTTTTATACAGTAACCATGCGCCAGTACCAGCGCTGCAAGCATCAGCGGCAGCAAAAACAATCCGGTCTCTCCCATAAATACCGTTCCAAGCAGTACCGGAAGCAGCCAAAGACCGCTCAAAATCCGCTGTCTCAGCTTCTCCTGTGCAAAGATTCCATGCACAAGCAAAAAGGAGACCGGAAGGCTGATACAGATAAACAATGCCTTCCCCTGCCAGATGCGCGTCACGAGAAAATTCTGCGGGCTGAACACGAACGTGTTGCCAAACAGATGCAAAAGCGCAAAGAAAAACAAAAAACGGTGCCGTTTTGCCCGATCCTCCGACGCAAATACCCCGGCGACAAGATAAAACAGCCCATAGGCGAGCGGTATATAAAAAAGCGGAAACAGGTTGTGCGTGATGAACAGATGGTGCAAATCTGCGCAGAGCAGCTGAAGGGAAGCCTGATATACCGGCAGCGCCGAAATCGCATACCGATTGCTGATGGCAACCTTCATCTGTCCGTTGTAGGCATCATATTTTAAAACATAATCCCCCGCCAGACTCATCGACGATAAGCCGGAATAAAACGCATCGTCCGAATCCGGCGTTGCCCAGAACAAAATAGCGGCGAGCTGCACGGCGATGAGCAAAATGCCGGCAAGCAGCCAGATATCCGGCATACGCGTATTTTGCTCCCCCTTCTCCCTTTTCGCCTTCGCCCTGCTTTCCTTTACATATGCCAAAAGTGCCTTTCGATGCAAAAACAGCGCCAGTGCTCCTCCGGCAGCGAGCAAAAGTCCCGTTCCCGCATACAGCTTGCTCAACAGGCGGAAGCTCCGGTCAAGCACGATAAAAAGCAGCGCCAGCACCTCGTAGAGCGCATACTGCATCAGCAGACCGAGTCCGGTCAGATAAAAAACATTCCATTTTCCCTTTTGGCATAACGGCTTTGTCAGGATGCAGCCGGTCAGAAACGGCAACACGCACATCCAGAAAAACGCCAGCAATATCTGCACTACCATCATGTTTATAATCTCCTGAATATCTGAAACGTCTCCGTCTCCCCCACATACGCATATCCCAGTCTTTCAAAAATCCAGACGGGATCCACATCCGACCCCTGCGCTGCCGGGTTCACGAGCACGACATAGTCACAAGTGATTTCCGGGAACACGTTCAGGCAGTTTGCAATCGCCATCACCTGTTCCTCCTTATTGTCTATCGGGCTGTCGGGTGCCGCATAGGTTTCATAGCCCTGATACATGCTCTTTTGTTCGTTGCTGTAATCGGATTCCTCAGAGGCAATATCCTTGCCGTAGATCGGGCGGAGGGCAACGCTGTAAATGCGGCTGTCTGCCATCACCTTCTGCGGTCCCCATAAATACGCCGTCTCCATGCCCTGTTTTTGCATATCCGCCAAAAGGAGCTCATACACTGCTGTCTCCTCCCTGCCAAGATGCGTCGTATCGTCGTTCCATGCATCCTGCGATGTATAGGCAAATTCTCCCGCAAAAAAGAGAAGTGCGAACACGCCGAGTGCAAACAGCACCTGCCGCTTCCGATCCTGCCCGAGCAGTTCAAACAGAAGGGTGAGCGCTACGCATACGACAACTCCTGCCGGAACGATATGCCAGAGCCGGTAGTATTCGTCCGCAGCCGGCAAAAACTTCGACAATCCGTAAGCGGTCGGCGGACAAATACAGACAAGGGACGCAGCGCATGCGAAAATCAGCAGCCCTTTCGTCTCCTTTCTCCTGAGATAAAAGAGCACAAAAAGCCCGATGAGAAACAGCCCCCAATATTTGTCCTCAAGCCGCATAAAATATAAAGTTAGCTTCATCTGTTCCCAAAATTCCGCCACAGCTTATTCCACCTGCCTTCCCTTGCTCCGCCCCAAGCGAAATGCGGTCAAAAGCAGTGCAAATACGGCCGGGAGCAGCACACTGCCAAGCAGAGTCGTCTCCTCGTAGGCATAGTGCAAAAGTCCGTAGGACGGATTCATGTATGCACCGTTTCCGCACAGCGTAAAGATCGTAAAAAACGCCATATAGATCAGCAACCGTCTGCGATTTTGAGCCGGGGCTGCCTGTCCGCCTGTGATTGCCTCATCAGCCGCCGAATACGAAAGTACAACGGCTCCGATCTCATAATAGGCGCTCATGCACAGCGCGAGCAGCCAGAGAGGTGCAACCTTAAACAGCATGTCCCAGACCTGCAAATGAAACAGCCGCATCAGAAATAAATACCATGCCGGCAGAAAGCTTCTTGCTGCCGTTCCCCATCCGGATGACACTCCCGTCATTTCTCCGGTCAGCGGATTGATGCCCCCCATCAGATTCGTCCCCTGCATCGCAGACAGACGCTCCGGAAGGTCAAAGCGGCTTTCCAGAAGCGGGCGGTGCAGCAGACATATGATCGCCAGAGATGCATACAGTCCGGCAAGAATACCAAACGAAATCCACCACTTCCTGCTGCGCAGCAAAGCGAGCTGTTCCATGCAGAAGCGGCGCACACGCCGGATGAAAAAAAGCAGACAAAGAGCGAGGGCGAGCAGCAGCGCAAGCAAGCTTCCACCTAGCCGAAATACGAATAAAAAGCTTTTTCCCCGCACGCAGGCAACGGTCACAGGCAGTGCAAAGCAAAGCATGCATATGCCGGTTCCGAGCAGCAAAGCCCTGCCTGCGCAGCAGTGTCTGTCCTGCTCCTTTCTCCCGCATAGGAGTGCCGCTGGTATCATTCCTATCATACTGCTTCCGCAAAGGAGCAACAGAAGCGCTCCCGCCATTCGAATCATGTTCATACTGTTATCTCCCTGCTGATTGTTACGCTCACAGAGTCGTTTTGATGCTTGATCTTCTTTCTTCTTGGTTCCTTCGTTTCTTTTACCGACATTATTGTCATTTTACAAAAAGAGCTTGCGGCTCCTCCCGCAGCCTGTAAACGCTGACAGGAGCGTCGGTAACACTCTCATCCCGCACATAGCGGGCCTCCACAAAGCTTTTAAACGGTTCCTTCTCCAGCTCCTGCGAAAAATCCGCCACATACCCCCTGTCAACGAACATGACCGTCGGGATTCGGTCAGGATATTTCTCATAATAAGCCAGCAGCTGCTCACCGAAGGCAGGCGTGGAAATCGTATTGCCGGTTCCGATCCTGCACGGCAGCTGGCTGTACAAAAACAAATCACAGCCCACATACAAAAAGACATCGTCCTCCGACACCTGCTCGCGCAGGGCAGCCGTTTTCGCCTCATACTGCCTGTAATCATTCTCCCCCAAACGGATTCCCTTAAGCGGTCCGTGAGTCGTCTTGTAGTAGCCCTCAAACACGTTCTTGCGCTGTGTCGAGGTAAAGCGCACGAGAAAGACCCGCGTTGTAAGGAGCAGAATACCGAATACAAGCACGAGCAGCCTCATGCTCAAGGCCAGAGCCTTCTCCCTCCCTGCCCTTTGCCCTGCACATATGCGAACCAGTGTCCTCTCTGATGCCATGCACAGTGCGAGCAGCGCAGGAAGCAAAAAGCCCATCGAATAGTTGGCGGTCAGATTCGAGGAGGACAAAACCGTCAAGGTTGCGCAGACAGACGGCACCCCGATCGCAAGAAGGAACGTCCGGTTCCCCTCTGTCAGATCTGCCTTCGCTGCGCCTTCGGGCAGCAAATCCTCCCTCGTCAAAATCCAGTACGCATATCCTAAAAAGCAAAGGAGCTGCAAAATCAGCGGCAGAAGAATCGTAAAATTCACCTTCCGAATCGTGTGGAACTGCCAGACAAATGCCGCTGCCTGCGCCGCTGCTGCGGCGGCGATCGTAAAACGGCTCCTCGCCCCCGCCCTCTTTTTATCAATCCGCATGGACACCTGTGCGATGAGCATAATCAGAAACGTCGGATAGAGCATTTCCCCCAGCGATACGATATGCATACGCCACATCTGCCGGAAGGACTGCTCATGCGACGCATCCATCAGCACATACGGCACATTCCCGATCAGCTCCTTTACCGAAACCCCGGACAGGACATAGAGGATAAAGAGCGCCCCCAGCCCCGCACAGACTAACGTAAACAGAGCGGCGCACACCCCAAATTCCCGCCACTTTGTCGTTCCCCCCTCCCGATATGGCTGCCAAAGAATCAGCAGGCATACCGGAAACAGCCACACCGCATAGGGATATGCAAGTACGCACACGCAAAGTGACACTGCCGTCACAATTGCAAAGCACTTTCGGGCTGTTCGTGCATGCTCCAGAAGCGCCAACCCCAAAAGAAATATCCCCCAGTATAAAAGCTGCGTGAACTCCGGGGACTGTATCTGCTTTGGCGTAAAATTAAAATAAAGCGCACTCAGGAAACAGGCAAAAGACGGATTCACCCATCTGCGCATGACCAGATAGCCATAGACCGACAGTGTCAGCGAAACGGCGGTTCCGAGCAGGCGAAGGAAAATCAAAAGCCCCTCCACACCGCCGGTCAGTTTTTCATACAAAAAAATAGCAGGTGCATAAAGCACCGCCGAGGTCTGATGTACCTCCCACATATCCTTAAAAAGCCTGTCCCCATGCGCAAGGCGGATGCCGAGGGTCACCGCATAGGACTCATCGATATCCGCACTCAGAAAAACAGTTTTCCATATACCAAAGGCAGATACGACAAAAAGGAGCACAATCCCTATCCAGTTGTACGGTTTTTCCTTCTGTCTCATATCGTTCATTTCCCAAAGTCACCCTGTATCCGCCTTTATATTTTTGCGGTCAATCCGCCCCACTTCCGGTCCTTTTCGGAGATGATCAGATCCTTCTCCGTCATGCCCTCCGGCATCGGCCACTGCACGCCGATCGTCTCGTCCTTCCAAAACAGTCCACCCTCATCGTTCGGGTGATAAAAATCCGTACATTTATAGGCAAACTCCGCATAGTCGGAAAGCACGATAAAGCCGTGGGCAAAATTTTTCGGAATAAAGAACTGCTTTTTATTTTCTGCCGAAAGCCGCACGCCGAACCACTGCCCGTAGGTTGCCGAGCCTTCCCGCAAATCCACCGCCACATCAAAGACCTCGCCGTTTACCACGCGCACCAGCTTATCCTGTGGGTAGTGAATCTGGAAGTGCAGCCCCCTTAAGACTCCCTTCTTCGAAGCAGACTGGTTGTCCTGCACGAACTGTACGTCGATCCCTGCCTCCTTAAAATCGTTGTAATTATAGGTTTCCATGAAATAGCCCCGCTCATCCCCGAAAACGGTCGGCGTGATGACCTTCAGTCCCTCAATATGGCATGTTTCCACTGTAATCTTACCCATTTTTTCTCCTCCATTCATCTGTTACTCTCATCGGCACCGCAATTCCTACTGTGTCCTGGCGGCAAAACCGACGTATCCCATATTTAAATCAACCCTTCCGTCAATACCGTCAATATGTCCGCTGGACGTATACTGCCAGAAATCGTAATTTCCTTCATAGGTCGCCTCGCCCTTGTATTCCGCAAGCCATGTATAGTAATTCGAGAGCTTGTCCGTATCGAGATTGTGCAAAAGCCAGTTCTTGCTGGCATAGACCCCTGCATTGTATCCCGCCGCCTCCACCGTCTCGCAGAAGGTCCGGCACACAAGCGTGCGCGTATCGACATCCAGATTGGCAGCTCTTGCCTTCGCACCCGCCCCCTCCGTATCGATGAATACCGGATAGGCGAGCGGGTAATTCCGAACGAGCGAAACGGCGATGCTCGCTTCCTCCATCGCCTCGGTCACCGTCGTTGCCTGTGTAAAGAAATAGACACCGACCTTGATTCCGGCAGCGACCGCACCCTCGATGTTTTTCTGAAAATACGGATCCTCGACCAGTGCACCGGTGGACGAACCACGGTAAGCACAACGGATGATCGCAAACTCGACTCCCGCCTCCTTGACCTTTTTCCAGTCGATCTCCTTATTCCACTTCGAGACATCGATACCAAAGCCTGCATTGTCGGCATTCAGATGCTCTGTCGTCTCCGTGCTGTCCGCATCGGCGAGGGCATCCTTCACGGCAGTATCCTCCTCCTCGGCATCGACCTCGGCTTCACTCTTTAACAAATACGAGACATCGTCCAAAATTCTGTACTCGATCTCATCCTTGACGGTGACTGTTATACCGGTAGAGCGTGTTTCGTACTCCCCATACTCAATCAGCTTCACTTCGTACGAGCCGGCATCCACTCCGTCAATATATATCGTACCGTCCTTGTCCTCGTCTGTGTAGACCGTTTTTTCCGCATTCCGGGCTGCGAGCTCGATCTCAAAGGGATAACCGCTCACCACCTCGTTATTTCCGTTGATGATGCTGATGCGCAGATCCTTGTTGACGCTGAAGGCAAGCAGAGTCAGCTCTCTCGCCGCCGCCTCCACGCGATCCCGCTGCGTCACGATTTCTTTGTCAAAAAAGTCCATGTCCTTTAAAAAGGCGGAAGGGTCCTTACTCTTATCCAGATCAAGCAGATACTCTCCGTACTCGGTCTGCGTCAGCGCAAGGCCGCTGCGATGCGCCGATGATGCCGTATCGGCAGTGCTCTGCACACTCGTGCTGTTTCCGGCAGATTCCTGCAAGCCGCTATCCGCTCCGCCCGCCGCTGTCCGCTGCCTCCCTTGTCCGATCAGTCGTCCGGTCTGTATATAGTTTGCCAAAAACACCGTGACTACCGTGAACACGACCATGACGGCCGCCACCGCAATCACCTGCTTTTTTAACCTAGAGTCCATTTGCAACCTCTACCAGATATTTGCCGTAATCCGTTTTCATCAGCGGCTCTGCCAGCCGAAGCAGCTGCTCCTTGTCAATAAAGCCCCGCTTGTACGCAATCTCCTCGATGCAGGAGATATAAAGCCCCTGCCTTTTCTGAAACGCTGCGACAAAATCCGCTGCGTCCAGCAGGGAGTCGTGATTGCCCGTATCCAGCCACGCAAAGCCCCTGCCAAGCGTTTCCACCTGAAGGCTGCCGCGTCTTAAATACTCGTTGTTGATACTTGTGATTTCAATTTCTCCGCGGGCAGAGGGCTTCACATTTGCAGCAATCTCTACGACATCATTGTCATAAAAATAGAGTCCCGGCACTGCGTAATTGCTCTTCGGATGCTCAGGCTTCTCCTCGATAGAAAGCGCCCTGCCGTTCTCGTCAAACTCAACCACGCCGTACTCTCTCGGATCCCTCACATAATATCCGAAAATTGTCGCGCCGCATGCATGGTTCTCAACATTCGAAACGACATTTCGAAGCACTCTCGAAAAGCTCTGCCCATAAAAAATGTTGTCACCGAGCACAAGCGCCGCACTGTCATCTCCGATAAAATCCGCACCGATAATAAAAGCGTCCGCCAGTCCTCTCGGTGCCTCCTGCACAGCATAGTCAAACCGCATGCCGAGCTGCTCCCCGTTTCCGAACAGCTCCCGGAATACCGGAAGATCTCTCGGCGTGGAAATAATAAGCACTTCCCTGATTCCCGCCAGCATCAGCGTTGACAGCGGATAATAAATCATCGGTTTATCATATACAGGCATGATCTGCTTTGAGATCGCCTTTGTCAGAGGATACAGTCTCGTTCCCGATCCTCCCGCCAAAATAATTCCTTTCATGGTTCCGTCCCTCCTGTCCTTCTGTTCTATCGTGGAAAAGCAGAAAAACGCTCCTGCGCTTTCCAATCAGACGCACCGAATGGGAAGGTCATAAAACCTCCCCATCTGCTCACTTGTACATTTCGTTATAGTATTTCTGATAGTCACCGCTTGTGACATTTTTCATCCAGTCTTCATGTTCAAAATACCATTGAATCGTTCGTTTGATGCCTTCCGCAAACATCGTCTCCGGCTCCCATCCGATCTCTCCCCGAATCTTGTCCGGTGCGATCGCATATCTCCGGTCAGGCCCCTTCCGATCCGTGACATAAGTGATCAGATCCTCCGAGACAAGCGCTTTGCGCGGGTCGGAATCCGGAAGCATCTCCTTCAGCGTTTCAAGGATGATATGAATGATCTCAATGTTCTGCTTCTCGTTGTGTCCGCCTACATTGTATGTCTCAAAAAGACGCCCTTTTTCCTGCACCATATCGATCGCCTTGGCATGATCCTCGACATACAGCCAGTCGCGCACATTTTTGCCGTCACCGTACACCGGCAGCTTTTTGCCCTGCAGGGCATTGTTGATGATGAGCGGAATCAGCTTCTCCGGAAACTGATACGGTCCGTAGTTATTGGAACAGTTCGTGATATTTGCCGGAAATTTGTAGGTGTCCATATACGCCTTGACGAGCAGATCGGAGCTTGCCTTCGATGCCGAATACGGGCTGTGCGGCGCATAAGGCGTTGTCTCATAAAAGTACTCTCCCTCGTTCTCAAGCGAACCGTACACCTCATCGGTTGAAACATGAAGAAACTTTTTGTCCTCCTTAAAGCTTCCGTCCGGCAGCTCCCAAGCCGCCTTGGCGCAGTTGAGCATGACCGCTGTTCCGAGCACATTCGTCTGCACGAATACCTCCGGATTGCGGATGCTTCTGTCCACATGGCTCTCCGCCGCGAAATGTACGACGCGGTCAATCTCATTTTCCTCAAAAATCCGGGTGATTGCCTCCTTGTCGCAAATGTCCGCTTTGACAAACGTATAATTGTCTCTGTTTTCGATTTCCTTCAGATTTTCGAGGTTTCCCGCATATGTGAGTGCATCGACGTTGATAATCCGAATATCGCCTTCATATTTTTTAAACATATAGTGGATATAATTGGAACCGATAAAGCCGGCTCCGCCTGTTACCAGATAAGTTCTCATGCGCTTCTCCTTTAAAGTCGGTTTGTGGTTAGTTTACCACATTCTGGGCAAAATATCAATAAATCCTCACGCCATTTGTCGACGAAAAGGATTTGACAGAGTGTATTTTTTGATACAAAATGTAAATAAATAAAATGTGGTTTGGAAAAAGGCTGCGATTTTCAGCATCCGTAAAGGGGAATTGGTATGATTTACATTCATTATTGCAAAAGCTGTTCGAAATTTCATATGCTCAACGGACACAAGAGTGACTGCCCGATCTGTGGGGAAAAGACGATTGAAGCACAGATTGCATTCACCGATTTTGTCAAGCTGTCCGAGAAGGAGCGGGAGCTGTACAAGCTGTCCGTCGCCAATCATCGCCCGCACACATCCGTATCACAGTAAGTTTTTCGCAGACATAGCCGCATTGCCGGGGCAATATGACCGGAGCGCGGTACATACATAGTGCCAGCCGCATTCAAACCTGTCGGCCGGCACGTTGATTTACTGTTAAAATTCGTTATTACTCACGGCTCACTGCGCATTTACTGCTGCGCACAAAATGTGTCCTTAAAAATAAATACCTTCTTTTTCTCGCGCATATTTTTTCAGACAGTTCTCAGCTTCTTGCGCTGCACGGCTTCGCTCTCCGACAAATATTTCTCTCCCGTACCAAGTGCGTAAAATACATTCTCCACACGTTTATTGAGCATATCCATCGCATGCACCTCAAGGCTCGCCTTCTGGTCGCTGCCCCACATCTCATGCGACAGTGTCACATGACGCTCGATCACGCATGCGCCAAGCGCTACAGCCGCAACCGTCGGCTCCAGATTCGCCTCATGCCCCGAATAACCGACCAGACAGTCAAAGCGGTTTTGCAGTGTCTCGATCATGCGAAGGTTCAAATCCTTGACCGGTGCCGGGTACGCAGAATTCGTGTGCATCAGAATATAATCCCCTTTTCCGTTCTTTTCCAGAACCTCGACCGCATGGTCGATTTCCTCCATCATCGTCATTCCGGTAGATAAAATGACCGGTTTCCCGCTTTTCGCCGCCTCGGCAATCATCTCATCCCTGCCGTTCGATGCCGATGCCACCTTGATATACGGCACATCGTACTTCAGCAGAAATTCCAGAGACGGCATGTCCCACGGAGATGCGGACCAAGACATGCCCTTGTCCTTACAGTAGGCGTCAATAATATCATACTGCTCTTTTTCAAATTCAACACGATACTTATATTCCAGATAGGTCATCGTTCCCCACGGCGTTTCTCTCGGCACGCTCTTCTGCGCTTCCGGCACTGCAAGCTCCGGCGTTCTCTTCTGGAATTTGACACTGTTCCAGCCGGTGGCATTCGCAGCGTCGATCAATTTCTTGGCGATGTTGATATCCCCATTGTGGTTGATACCGATTTCAGCGATCATATACGGTCTTGTGTTATTCGAAATCGTGTAATCTCCAATTTTAATTTCCTTGTTTGCCATGTTTTTACTCCTTATTTATAAAAATATATGATGAGCCTTTGCAAAATCACTTTGGTTCCTTATTGATAAATGCAGCAGCGGTTCTTTCCCAGGCTCTTCGCCATGTAAAGCGCCTTATCCGCATTTTTGTAAAGCTGCTGAAAACCACTTCCGTGCTTCGGAGCAAGTGCCACCCCGACGGAACAGTTGACCTGTATCCCCTGAATCTTTCTCGCTGTCAGGTAATCGCAAAGCTTCGTCCCCAGCTGCAGAACCTCGCCGTGCCTCTGTGCCTGCGGAATAAACACGGCAAATTCATCTCCGCCCATGCGTCCGATGATCTCATTTTCCCCAAAACTCGTCTTGAGCGCCTCCGCAAGCTCCTTCAAAATCTTATCCCCGTAAATATGACCGTAATTGTCGTTGATGAGCTTAAAATTATCGACATCGATCATAAACAGAGCGTGCGTGTGGGATACCTCGAGCTGTAAAATATTCTCAATCAGCTTCTGTGTTGTCGCCCGGTTGTAAATGCCCGTAAGAGAGTCTGTCTGCGCAATCTCCATCGCCTCCGAGTACGCCTTGACGACCTGATTGTAGCGGAGGCTGGCGTGCAGTACATTGTCAACCCTGATCTTGACAACCGAATTGTGAAACGGCTTGTGAATGTAATCACTGACACCGAGCTCTAAAAGCTTCACCTGCTGATCCACGCTCTCTACACTTGTGATGACGACCGTCGGGATGTTCTCGACCTTCGGATCATTCCTCTTTTTGAGCAAAAACTCCGTGCCATCCATGACCGGCATCAGCAAATCCAGCAAAATAATATCCACCTCATAATGATTCTCTTCTAAAACCCTGAAAGCTTCTTCCCCGTTTTCCGCTTCCATCACCGTGTACGAATCCTCAAAAATTCGCCTTAAAAGCCCTCGGTTCATCGGAGTATCATCCACAATCAGAAGCTTATACTTTTGGGCTACCTGCTGCCCTATGTTCTGTTTCTCTTCCATTTTTCTTTCACTCTTTCTCCGTATTCATACTCTCACACTTGCTGCTTTTTGTATGTCTGCCCATTCATCATTGCATACATAGATAGTATAGCACAAGACTTTAAAATGTAGAAGTACTTTTTGTTGTGACTGCTCACACCGGATTCATAACCAATTTCTTTTACTGTCATTAAATATCGATATTGACTCTCTCAATGAAAAAGAGTTATAATTAGGAAAACAAAAAACCTGCAGGAGCCTGCCATGAGAGAGCACAGAAAAAAGATGATTGCCCCTATTCTCATTACGGTACTCGTAATCATCTATTACATGACATATTTTGGATTTTTGATTGCAGCCGTAGAGAGCGGCGCTGCAAAGCTGCTGTTGGGAATTGTTCCGCTTCTGCTTGCAGGAGTAATGATTTATGTTTGCAGACAAAGAATTGAAGAAATAAGGAGCGGCGAAGAGGATGATCTTAGTAAATACTGATTACATCAGCGGAAAAGAATTGGAAATGCTCGGTCTGGTAAAAGGGAGTACGATACAGTCCAAAAATGTGGGCAAGGATATCACACAGGGACTCAAAACGTTAGTTGGCGGAGAGTTGACAGCGTACAACGAGATGATGAACGAAGCCCGCGCGCTTGCCACAAAACGAATGGTTGCAGAGGCACAGCAGCTCGGAGCAGATGCCGTCGTCAATAT
>JAFUZE010000171.1 GCA_017476765.1 Lachnospiraceae bacterium | reverse complement strand
TCTGAGGCAATCGCTGCGATGGGCGTGGATACCCCGCTGCCGGTTCTCTCTAAGGCAAAGCATCCGCTGTTCCACTACTTTAAGCAGCTGTTTGCACAGGTCACAAACCCGCCAATCGATGCGATTCGCGAGGAGGTCGTGACATCTACCTCCGTTTACATCGGAAAGGACGGTAATCTCTTGGAGGAGACACCGCAAAACTGCAATGTGTTAAAGGTCAACAATCCGATTCTCACGAACACCGACATGATGAAGATCAAGAGCATCAAGGGAGAAGGGCTGAAGGTCGAGGTGCTGCCGATTACCTACTACAAAAATACCAGCCTTGAGCGTGCAATCCACCGGCTGTTTGTCGAGGTGGACAGAGCGTACCGAGACGGTGTCAATGTCCTGATTCTGTCTGACCGGGGCGTGGATGAAAATCATGTGGCAATTCCGTCGCTGCTCGCTGTCTCCGCACTGCAGCAGCATCTGGTGACGACGAAGAAGAGAACGAGCGTGGCAATTATTTTGGAGAGCGCGGAGCCGAGGGATGTTCATCACTTTGCGACGCTGCTCGGCTACGGAGCCTGCGCAATCAACCCATATCTGGCGCAGGAGTCCATCAAGGAGCTGATCGACAGACGGATGCTCGACAAGGATTACTACGCAGCGGTCGATGACTACAACAATGCGATTTTGCACGGTATCGTCAAGATTGCATCGAAGATGGGAATTTCGACGATTCAGTCGTATCAGGGCTCCAAGATTTTTGAGGCAGTCGGAATTGACAAGGAGGTCATCGACAAATACTTTACAAACACCGTAAGCCGGATTGGCGGCATTACGTTAAAGGATATGGAAAAACAGGTTGATGAGCTGCACTCGATGGCGTTCGACCCGCTCGGACTTGCGACCGATCTGACACTGGACAGTCCGGGGCATCACAAGATGAGAAGCGGTGCGGATGAGCATCTGTACAATCCGGCAACGATTCATCTTTTGCAGGAGGCGACCAGACGAGGCGATTACGAGCTGTTCAAGCAATATACGGCGCTTGTCAATGACGAGACGAGTGTGAAAAATCTGAGAGGATTGATGGACTTTGTCTATCCGGAGAAGGGAATTTTGCTGGATGAGGTGGAGAGCGTTGATTCCATCGTGACACGTTTTAAGACCGGTGCCATGTCCTACGGCTCGATCAGCAAGGAGGCGCATGAGACGCTTGCGATTGCGATGAATCAGCTTCACGGAAAGTCGAACTCCGGAGAGGGCGGCGAGGATCTGGAACGCCTCAGCATCGGATCGGATGGGCTCAACCGCTGTTCGGCGATCAAACAGGTTGCGTCCGGGCGTTTCGGCGTGACGAGTAAATATCTGATCATTGCAGATGAGATTCAGATCAAGATGGCACAGGGGGCAAAACCGGGAGAAGGCGGACACCTGCCGGCGGGTAAGGTGTATCCGTGGATTGCAAAAACGAGACACTCGACGCCGGGAGTCGGGCTGATTTCCCCGCCTCCGCATCACGATATTTATTCGATCGAGGATTTGGCACAGCTCATCTATGACCTGAAAAATGCGAACAAGAAGGCGAGAATTTCCGTCAAATTAGTGTCGGAGGCAGGAGTCGGTACGGTTGCAGCCGGTGTGGCGAAGGCTGGCGCACAGGTCGTTCTCGTGTCCGGCTACGACGGCGGTACGGGTGCGGCACCGAGAACATCAATTCACAATGCCGGACTTCCGTGGGAGCTCGGTCTGGCGGAGACGCACCAGACACTGATTATGAACGGGCTCAGAAACAAGGTCCGCATCGAGACCGACGGAAAGCTGATGAGCGGCAGAGATGTGGCAATCGCCGCCATTTTAGGTGCGGAGGAGTTCGGCTTTGCGACGGCACCGCTGATCACAATGGGATGCGTCATGATGCGCGTTTGCAATCTTGATACCTGCCCGGTCGGCGTAGCGACACAGAATCCGGAGCTGCGCAAAAACTTCAGGGGAAAACCGGAATATGTGATGAATTTCATGCGCTTTATCGCACAGGAGCTGCGCGAGTACATGGCAAAGCTCGGTGTCAGGACGGTAGATGAGCTGGTCGGACGCTCCGATTTGCTGAAATTAAGGGAGGTTTCCGACGCTCGTTACGCAAACATCGACTTAAGCAGCATCCTGCACAATCCGTATCCGGCGACCGGGCAGAAGGTCACGTTTGACCCGAAACAGGTTTATGATTTTAAGCTGGAGGAGACCGTCGATGAACGCATTTTGTTAAAGCAGCTCTCAAAGGCGCTGGATGAAGGAAAGAAGCGGAGCGTCGAGGTGGATGTCAGCAACACGGACCGCGCGCTCGGCACCATTCTCGGCTCGGAGATCACACGGCGCTTCTACGATACCTTGAAGGAGGATACCTACCGCGTCCTGTGCCACGGTGCGGGTGGACAGAGCTTTGGGGCATTTATCCCGAAGGGACTGACACTGGAGCTTGTGGGAGATTCGAACGATTACTTTGGAAAGGGTCTCTCCGGCGGAAAGCTGATCGTTTACCCGCCGAAGGGAAGTAAGTTCAAGCAGGATGAAAACATCATCATCGGCAACGTCGCTCTCTACGGGGCGACCAGCGGCAAGGCATTTATTAACGGTGTGGCGGGAGAACGCTTCTGCGTGCGAAACTCCGGTGCACATGCGGTCGTGGAAGGTGTCGGAGATCATGGCTGTGAATATATGACAGGCGGAAGGGTCGTCATCTTAGGCAGAACCGGCAAAAACTTTGCAGCCGGCATGAGCGGCGGCATCGCCTATGTGCTGGATGAGAACAATGATTTGTACACGAAGGTTAACAAAGAGATGGTTTCCTCCTCGGAGATCACGTCGAAGTATGACGTTCAGGAGCTTAAGGATATGATCAAGGAGCATGTGGCTTACACAAATTCCGAAAAGGGTAAGGAGATTTTGGAGCATTTCGGGGAGTACCTTCCGAAGTTCAAAAAAATCATACCGCATGATTATGCAAGGATGCTGACAATGATCGTGCAGATGGAGGAAAAAGGTCTCTCTGCACAGCAGGCTCAAATCGAGGCATTTTATGCCAATACAAAACAGTAAGGAGGCGGGAGCATGGGAAAACCAACCGGGTTTATCGAATATAAAAGGGAAGTGAGCGTATCTGAGGAGCCCAAGGATCGTATCCGGCATTTTAACGAGTTCCATACGCACATTCCGAAGGAAAGGCAGCAGACGCAGGGTGCGCGCTGTATGGATTGCGGTGTGCCGTTCTGCCAGTCGGGAATGATGCTCGCCGGAATGATGTCCGGCTGTCCGCTCCACAATCTGGTGCCGGAGTGGAATGATCTGGTGTTTCACGGCAACTGGGAGCAGGCGTACAACCGGCTCAAAAAGACAAATAATTTTCCGGAATTTACATCGAGAGTGTGTCCGGCTTTATGTGAGAACGCCTGCACCTGCGGACTCATCGGAGATGCGGTCTCCACAAAGGAAAATGAATATGCCATCATCGAGAATGCTTACGCGACCGGACTTGCGAAGGCGAAGCCGCCAAAGGTGCGCACCGGCAAGAAGGTAGCGGTCGTGGGCTCGGGACCTTCCGGGCTTGCGGTTGCCGACCAGCTCAATAAGCGCGGGCATCTGGTAACGGTATTTGAGCGCTCCGACCGCATCGGGGGACTTTTGATGTACGGCATCCCGAATATGAAGCTGGAAAAGCGCATCGTTGAGCGCAAGCTGGCAGTTATGAGGGAGGAAGGAATTGTCTTTCAGACCGGTGTGAATGTCGGCAAGGATAGGAAGGCGGAAAAGCTGCTCAAGGAATTTGACAGGGTCGTTTTATGCTGCGGCGCTTCCAATCCGAGGGATATCAAGGCACCGGGAAGGGATGCGAAGGGCATCTATTTTGCCGTGGACTTCCTCTCGCAGAACACAAAGGCGCTTTTGGATTACGACTTTGATCTGGATAAAGCGAAGGGCAAGTATGTCAGTGCGAAGGGAAAGCACGTCGTCATCATCGGCGGCGGCGATACGGGCAACGACTGTGTGGGAACGTGCCTGCGCCACGGGGCAAAGAGCGTTACGCAGCTGGAGATGATGCCGAAGCCGCCGGAGAAACGTGCCGAGAACAATCCGTGGCCGGAGTGGCCGAAGGTGTGCAAGACCGATTACGGTCAGGAGGAGGCTATCGCACTCTTCGGGCATGACCCGAGAATTTATGAGACGACCGTGAAGGAATTTATCGAGGATAAAAACGGTAATTTGAAGGCGGTGAAGGTCATTCGCCTTGCGTGGGAGAAGGATTCCCGGACAGGCCGCATGAACATGAAGGAAATAGAGGGCAGTGAGCAGATGCTCGATGCGGAGCTGGTGCTCATTGCGGCCGGCTTTCTCGGCAGCGAAAAGTATGTGACGGACGCTTTCGGCGTGGCAACGGACCAAAGAACAAACGTCGCCACAGGCGAGGGAAGCTATCAGACAAGTGCAGAGCATGTGTTTGCTGCGGGAGATATGCACATTGGGCAGTCGCTCGTTGTGCGTGCCATAAGACAGGGCAGGGAATGTGCAAGAGAGGTGGATGAGAGCCTGATGGGCTATACAAATTTATGATTCCAGTGCAAAAAGCCATTCTCCGCGCTGTGCTTGCACATAAGCGGAGAAATGGGTTCCTTGCACGCCCCGATATGAGCATGAAGTGGGGCGAAGCACCACGAGAATGCGAATACAAGACAGCAGGGTCTCCCTGTTGTATACGGGGAGGATTGTGGGAGCACGAAGTGCGGAACAATCCGTGGGAATCATTTTGCAATGAAACCATTTACGCATTCAGTAAAGAATACTTACAATTCTTATATTTTTGCAAAAAACGCCGCGATGGTTTGAGCCGCGGCGTTTTGCTTTTCCCATGCCGTAAAGTGCACAGCTCTGGTAACAAAAGAGCGGAAACCATTCAATCGGTTGTCGTATTAAAGATGCGTGCAATGGCAATCAACGTATCATAGGGCGGCAGTTCATTTTTCAAAAAATGAAAAATGAAAATAACGACTTCAAGAATGTAATAATTCATGATAGAATAATCATATTCGCAGGAGAATTGTTGCAAGGAGAGGATAAACTTGTCAAATGAAATTATTTTGTATCATGGCAGTAAACAAATAGTTGAATCGCCGGAAATTAGAATTCAGAAGTATAATAAAGATTTCTATTTCCTGAAATATGTGAAGAGTGGCTTGATTTTATAACTGTATGCAGAACAGGACAATCACACAATTATGATATCGTTGAAGGTCCGATGGCTGATGATACGATATTTAATTATGTGCAGAATTTTGTGGACGGAAAAATCAGCAGGGAAGCATTTTGAAATCTTGCTAAGTTTAAGAGACCAACACATCAGATTAGTTTTCATAGTGCAAAGGCATTGGAAACGCTGAAATTTCTGCGAGGAAGTGAAGTGAGAGATGAAGAATAATATGGAATTGTTTTTTACCTGTAGCTTAATTGAATATATAGGCAGACAGCAAAGACAGAGAAGATCGGCTGTTGTGAAATGTATAGGAAGAGACAATATAAAAAGAATCTATAAGTATTCGGATGTGTTTCACTGTGAGCCAATCGAAAAGGTTGCGGATGATTTTATCAGAAAATGCAATATTCCATTGGATTCTTTTGATAATGTTGCCAAGTGCAGGTATGAAGTGCCGGATTATTGGACGATAGGAGAAGTGTATGAGCGTCTGATCGAAGATGTATCCGACGATTCGGCAGATAGTATTATAGATCATCTTATAGAGGTTTATACATCCTGGATCAGTGATGTTATTTCTAATTATAACACCGATTTTTATTATCAGTCTCGTGATTATATATGCGAATGTTATAAAGAGGGTGAGATATGCGCATAAAAAATATTGGCGGTTTGCGCCCTATGGTGTTTTCCTATAAGAAGCAAGGAAAAAAGCAGCAAATTATGGCTTTACTGATGCTTGGTTCCAGACGGGTGAGCAAACAAAGCTTGTCACTTGGAGGGAGTATTTTTGTTGTGATAATGTGCATTTCTCCGATTATTTTTCTTGCACATCACAGTTTTTCATGTTACGATAATAACTATCTTAAGGTGCAACTCATTGCACCACAATTGCCTTATCAGGCATTCTGTCTGGTCTTATTCGGGGCGTATCGCCACACGATTCCGGCAAAATAATTTTGAAATAATTTCAAAAATCCTTAACAGCTTGACGAGGAGAAAGGAGGAGACTACAATAAACCCATAGGAGGGTGTAGCGTATGGAAGATATGAGCGCAACAGATATCGCAAGACTTATTGAATGGCTACGGGCACACGGACATACAGATGCCGAAATCGTTGAGTGCCTGGAGTACATCACAAAGAAGTAAAAGAAAGACCGCCAGTATTGGTGGTTCTTCTTTTACATCTAATGTCGTGCCCGTATCTTCATAAATTCAATAAAATCATCCTGATCTACTTCCGAGAGACGACTGAAGTGATAGATTGCGGTCATCTCTTTTTTTGACAGAACTTTTCCTTTTGGAATATTGGCAGGATCATTGATAAAGGACAAATACTGAGAAAGCTCCTCTGCTTGCATGCTGGCAGCATAGGACGAGTTATCATTCATAGCGGATGACAGGTCTTTTGTGGCGGCGGGAGCTTTGTCCGCAGGATATCTTTTGTTTTCATCGGTCATCTCATTTCTTACTGCCAGTCTCATCAGGACTTCGATATTGATTCCATAAAAATCCGCAATTTTATAAAGCATATCAGGATTAGGGCTATGTTTTCCTGTCTCATATCCGGAATAGGTGGATTGTTCGATATTTAAGGCTGCGGCAATGTCAATCTGATTAAGACCGTTTGCTTTGCGGAGCTGCCTAAGTTTTTCGGAGAGTCTGTTTTCTACCATAGTATGCCTCCTGCCTGTTTTTATTATAGGGAAATTATAGGAGAAATATTATGAAAAGCTTGATATTATTCTTGACAAATATGGAGGATATTGATATCATAATTTCATTAGTAATGGCAAATTCTGAAAGACTCGGAGAAGCAAAGCGATAGGAATTGTGAAATGCCGGCTAGCTGCACTGTTGTATGCGATAGGGTGACCTGTCGCTTTTTTGTGAGGAGGAAAAGACAGTGGCATGCTCAAATAATGCCGCACAAATAGATGTCAAAAGAGGAGGAGTGGAAAGTATGGGACGGTTCGATGAGAAGAAGAAAACCGCAGACTTTCTTCTTGGAGTTACTGTGGGAGCATTTGCAGCGATGGTCGGAATCGCTGTCTTTGCTCTCGTAAAACAAGCGAATAACGAAACGAGTGCTCCGAAGGACATGATTGCTGTCACGGCAGAGGATTATGAAGAGCTTTTGAGAACCAGAGATGAAAAAAACGCGGAATACTTAGATCAGGTTGTCCATGCGGTCTGTCTGGATGAGGAGTACAGGCAGGATGTGCAGGAAGGAACGGCCATCATTTTCTCGCAGGACGGCATTGCGCCGGTGCAGCCGGGGATTAAGTGGGGATTGGAACAATACATGAAGCATTGGCGGAGTTTAAAGCTTGAGTCGGAGGAGTACCGGGAAGCGGATTATGTCATAACGATTGAGCAGGGCGGCAAGGCATCCTCCGAATGGGAAGTGTATGGAGACTGGATATATCCGGATGAGTGACGAAAGGAAGGGCAGGATTCCAAAAAGATGAGTAAAAAAACACGGACGGATAAATGGAAAAAGGCAGGGATGATTCTTCTGTTTTGGGTGGGACTTGCGGTTCTGGGAATGCATCTGCAGAAGATCTTCCGGGCGGAAGATCCGAGAATTTATCAGATTGTGGAGGGGTTTTATAACGAGCCGCCCGATTCTCTGGACGCCGTCTATGTCGGGGCGAGCAATGTGTATGCCTTCTGGCAGGCACCGCTAGCGTGGGGAGATTACGGATATGCCATCTATCCGCTGTCGGTGGCGGGTATGCCGGCGCAGGCTACTAAATATATGGTCGAGGAAGGCAGAAAGACACAGCCGGATGCGCTCTATATCATCAATCTGAATGGATTCAAGAAACCAAAGATTACCGAACAGAGTATCCATTATCTCGTGGATTATATGCCGTTTTCCGTCAATAAGTTCCGTCTGGTCAATGAGCTGACGGAAGCACAGGGAATTGGTGTTTCAGACAGGCTTGAATATTTTTTCCCGATCATTCGCTTTCATTCAGGATGGAGCGAACTGAGCTCCCATGTTTTTGGCAGGTCTCTGAACGGTCTGAAGGGAGCGATCAGCTATTCTGAGTTTTTGAAAACCACTAAGGATGTCACGGAGAAGTATGTGATCACGGATCACAAGGCGGCTCTCACGGAGGAGCAGGAGGAGCTTCTCTCCGATCTGCTTTCTTATTGCAAGGAGGAGAAGGTCAAAGTCCTCTTTGTCATCGTGCCGCAGGCAATCGGGAGCAAGAAGCAAGCCGGTCAGCTTCATACTATCGCGGATCGGATCGCTGCAGAGGGGTTCGATGTTCTGGATTTGGTAAATGCAGTGGAGGAGATAGGGTTGGATCTGACGACTGACTTCTATAACAAAAGGCATACCAACCTGCACGGCTCGATTAAGTTCACATCGTATCTGGGACGGTATTTGCAGGAGAACTATTCGTTTGATGATAAGAGGGGCAATCCGGACTATGCGGACTGGGATGAGGCATATGAGAAGTATGTGAATACCATTTCCGGTTATGCTACGGATTTTGAACTGCTTCATGAAAAGCGTGACCGTTCGCTGGCGGCACCAGAACTGTCCGTTTCGTCCGGCTCAGACAGTGCAGCTTTGAATTGGAGCAGGACGGAGAACGCCGACGGTTATCTCGTATACAGAAAAAGCAGCAGGAAGGGCGCAAAGGCATGGGAAAAAATTGCGTCGGTCGATTCTGCGGTGACTGCATATACGGACACGGGACTGGAAGCGGATGCCACATATTGGTATACCGTTGTTCCGGTTTGCCAAAGAGACGGTGAACTCTGGTACGGAAAGTATGATATGACCGGAGAGACGGTAGAAATACTTAAGGAGGACAATGACAAATGACATTTGTGTCTTTCGCATTTGTTGTGTTTGTTGCGGTTACGGCAGTCGTCTATTTTTTGGTTCCCGCAAAATATCAGTGGTGTGTGCTGCTCGCTGCCAGCTATCTGTTTTTCTGGTTTAACAGCGGATGGCTGCTTTTGTTTTTGTTTGTCGCGACGGCGGTCGCATATGTCACGGCGAGGGCGGTGTATGCGGTCAGTGCAAACGGACGGGCGTATCTGAAGGAGCACGGGCAGGAGCTGCCCAAACAGCAACGCAAGGATTACAAGGAGAAGAACAGGAAAAAAGCAAGGCGTGTGCTCATGGCGGGAATTGCTGCCGACCTCGGTATACTCCTTGTACTCAAATACAGCGGCTTTTTTGTAAGCAATGCAAATCTTATGCTGAGGTATGCGGGGATTCAGATTCCGGGTATGACATTCTGGCTTCCGCTCGGCATTTCCTTTTATACGCTTCAGGCAATCGCATACATGGTGGATGTCTATCGGGGCAAGTATGAACCGGATAAAAGTTTTGGCAGGTTTATGCTGTTTATGTCCTTTTTTCCGCAGCTTGTGCAAGGACCGATCGCAAGGCATGACAGGCTGGCGCATCAGCTTTACGCAGCGCACCGCTTTGATTACAGACGACTGACATTTGGCGTGCAGCTCGTCGTATGGGGCTGGATGAAAAAGCTGATTCTGGCGGATCGGGTTGCGGTCGCGGTAAATCAGATTTTTGACAACTACTCAAAGTATACGGGTATGATTCTCTTTTTGGGAGCCGCACTCTACGGACTTCAGGTATATGCGGACTTTTCGGGCGGCATGGATATGGCCAGAGGGGTCGCCTGGATTTTCGGAATCGAGCTGGAATTAAACTTTGTGCAGCCGTATTTTTCCAAATCAATCGAGGAATTTTGGAGAAGGTGGCATGTGACGCTCGGCGGCTGGATGCGTGATTATGTTTTTTATCCGCTGTCGCTGTCAAAGGCGTTTGCCGCCGTCGGAAGGAAGTCGAGAAGGTTTCTCGGGTCGTTTGTCGGCAAGCGCCTGCCCTCGTTTCTCGCGATGTTTCTCGTATATTTTCTCGTCGGCTTCTGGCATGGGGCGGAGTGGAAATACATTGCATACGGTGTGTGGAACGGGGTGTTTATCACGTCGGGCATTCTGCTGACAGAGTTTTATGACAAGGCGAGGCAAAAATGCGGCATCCGGAGCGGGTCTGTATGCTGGAGGGCGTTTCAGATTCTCCGTACCTTCTGTCTCGTTTCGCTCGGAAGAATATTCTCGAGGGCGAACGGTCTGATGGCGGCGCTCCACATGTTTGGGCGGATGCGCTACAGATGGTACGATCCGACGTTTCTTGTGGACGGCTCTCTGGAGGCTCTCGGACTGGATCATTATCATTGGCTTTTGGTTCTTTTGTTCATCGGGATTCTGCTTTTCGCGGACTACCTGCACGAAAAGGGCGTGAACATCCGGGAGGGAATCGCGAGGCAGCATATCGTGTTCCGCTGGCTCCTTTTTTATGGAGCCGTGATCAGCCTGCTCGTCTTTGGTATGTACGGGCCGGTTTATGACAGTGTGAGCTTTATCTATGAAAAGTTTTAACGGGAGGGAAAGTACAGGATGACAGTGATCGACTATTTACAAAATGCCGCTATGCGGTTTCCGGATAAAATCGCTTTCGCAGATCAGGACAAGGGCATTTCGTTTGGTGAACTGCTGGAACGGGCGAGGCATATTGCGGCGGCTCTGACAGACCGGTTTGGGACGGTCAATGAGCCGGTTGCGGTTGTGATCGACAGGAATGTCGAGAGCATCTGTGCTTTTATGGGAATTGCCATGAGCAGAAATTTCTATGTGCCGATCGGAAGCATGCAGCCGCTGCAGCGGATTGACCTGATTCTGGAGCAGATGCAGCCGAAGGCAATCATTGCGATCGGCAGCAGCCTGCCGGGACTGGCAAATCCTGACCGGATTCCGATTCTGCAATACGACGAGCTGGCAGAGTATGAGACGGACGGCGACCGGCTTTGCGAGGTGCGAAAAGGGTGCCTTGACACGGATCCCCTGTATGCGATCTGTACCTCGGGCTCGACAGGCGTGCCGAAGGGCGTGCTGATTTCCCACCGATGTGTCATGGACTTTATTCCGGTGTTCTGCGAGACCTTTTCTATGGATGAGAGGGAGGTGTTCGGCAATCAGGCACCGTTTGACTTCGACGTGTCGGTGAAGGATATTTATTCGACCTTGTACTGCGGTGCGAGCATGTACATTATGCCGCGTGTCTGCTTTTCCATGCCGAAGCTCATGGTGGATGCGCTGGATGAGAGAAGGGTCACAACCATTGTGTGGGCAGTGTCGGCGCTCTGTATTGCGGTGGGGGTGAACGCATTCAAGCACAGAGTGCCGGGGCATTTGAAAAAGATTCTCTTTTCGGGGGAGGTCATGCCGGTCAAGCTGCTGAACGTATGGAGAAGCTATTTCCCGGATGCGATGTTTGTCAACCTCTATGGACCGACCGAGATTACCTGCAACTGCCTCTACTATATTTTGGACCGTGCGTTCGAAAATAACGAAAAGCTTCCGCTCGGAATCCCTTTTCAAAACGAGGGGGTGTTTTTCCTGAACGAGAACGATGAACCGGTAAAAACAGGGGAAACAGGGGAAATCTGCGTCACAGGCACCTGTCTGGCGATCGGGTATTACCGGAACCCGGAGAGGACGGAGGCTGCGTTTGTCCAGAATCCATGCAACGACAGATATCCGGAGCGGATGTACCGTACAGGCGATCTGGCGCTGCTTGGAAAAGATGGTCAATATTATTTTGCGGGGCGCAAGGATTTTCAGATCAAGCATATGGGGCACCGCATTGAGCTGGAGGAGATCGAGACTTTTTTGGGTGCGATCGGAGGCGTGCGGCGGGCAAGCTGCCTGTTTGATGAGAAGCGGAATAAAATCGTCGCCTTTTACGAAGCTGATCTGGATAAGACAGAGATTATAAAGGCGCTGAAAGCGGAGCTGCCGAAATACATGATTCCCAACCTGTTCCTGCAGGTGGCTCAGCTTCCGATCAGCAAAAACGGGAAGATTGACAGGCAAAGGCTGAGGGAACAGTATCTTGCGGGCAGCTGGGATGGTACAGGCACGAATACTGCAAATGAAGAGGAGACGGCTGCAAATAGCAGCGAAACATGATAAAAGGAGAAAGGAAGAGTATGGATATGGAACAGATTTTAAAGATTTTGCGGGAGGTAAGACCGGATGTGGAGTTTGAGAAGGAGAAAAAGCTGATCGACGACGGAATACTGGATTCCTTTGATATCATTACGATCGTCAGTGAATTTAACGAGACGTTTGATATCGACATCGATGTCGAGGATCTGGAGCCGGTCAATTTCAACACGGTAGAGGCGATGCAGCAGCTGATCAAAAGGCTTCAGGAAGAGGAATAATGGGAATGGACATTGTTTTGCTGGGGACATCCCGTTTGTTATACCACTGTGCCGAAACGATACGGACGTTTTACGGGAGGGACAAGGCAGTCACGATTCTCGATACCGATCCTTCGCCGATCAATCAAAAATACAAGGCGGAGTTTCCGATTGTGTCCGGCACGAAGCAGGAGCTTATGGATTACCTTCGGAGTATAAATGCGGACACGGTAGTTCTGTCGGTCAATAACCGGTATTTGATTCCCGCAGATGTCATACGGCTGCCGCAGCTTGTCCTTATCAATCTGCACCATGCCCTTCTGCCGGCGCATCCCGGACGGAACGCGGAGGCATGGACAATCTTTGAAGGGGATGCGGTCGGCGGTATCACATGGCATTATATCGATGCAGGAATCGATACCGGAAGGATTCTTTTGCAGAAAGCCACACAGATTACCGGGCAGATGCGCTCTATTGATCTTTTGAAGGCGTGTGAGGAGCTGGCTGTCTGTTCCCTGAAGGAGCTGCTCCCACTGGAGCAGGCGCTTTTGCTGCCGTCCCGGGTTCAGCAGACGCAAGACAGAATCGTACACCGAGCCGGACAGATTCCGGGGGAAGGTTATCTGAACCGGAATTGGGATATCGACCAAATGAGCCGCTTTCTGCGTGCGATGGATTATGGGGCAAAGTATCCGTTGGGGCATCCGCTCGTTTCCATAGGCGGAGAAAGGTTCTGGATTCGGCGCTATACTATCGAAAAGACCGAGAATGCCGTCAGCTCAAACCACTCGGACTATAATCCGGAAAAACGTGAAATGACGATCCGGGAGAAGGACTGCAGGATTACATTGAATCTAAGGAAAGGCTGAT
>JAFUZE010000170.1 GCA_017476765.1 Lachnospiraceae bacterium | reverse complement strand
GCGTCCGCCAGGCACGCCTCCAGTCCTGTATACTGATGTGTCCAAAGACGCGAAACGAGAATTCCCGCCGCCCCATGACACCAGTAGACCGGGTCACTTTCCTCACTCCCCTCGCGCAAATCCCTCCAGTTGTTTTTTCCCGGGTCATACAACGCATCCTCCCTTTTAAGAAGCTCCTCTGCCTTCTTTAAGTACTTTTCCTCTCCCGTCATTTGATAGCAGCCCGCCACTGCGAGAATCACACCCGCATATCCATGTGCAAGCCCCGCAAGACGGAGCTGCTCCAAATGCGCAAGACAATAATCGGTATATGCGCAAGCGAGCCTCTCAAGCCGGGCATCCTTTTCCTTTTTATATAGATTTGTACACAAAACAGCCATCCCGGCAAGTCCGTTTATGTAATCGACCGGCTCTTCGTCCGTCATCGTCCTTCTCTCGATCCGGTCAAGATATTCGTGATACTTTTGATAAAAGCGCACTTCTCCCGACCGCTCGTAGAGAAAGTGATACAGATACAGCATCGAGCCGGCTCCGTTATAAGCGGACAGGGCGGCAGTCTCATCAAGGTAGGTACGCTCATAGCCGCAAAGCAATCCTTCTGCCACTTCCCGGTATTTCCCGTTTCCGCTCTTTTCACCGAATAAATACAAAAATAACAGCGTTCCCCCGCCGTCATATAAGTTGTAGCTTGCCGGAGCCATCTTCAGCTTCGGGTCCAAAATGGCATGCGCAGGTAAAATGCAAAAGCTCCTGCTCTCATCCCATACTGCCTCATGACAGATGTAATCTGCAATCCGACCCGCAAGCACCATGTCATCTCCCGCCGTATCGAGCATGTATTTTTTCAGCCCGCCTAAGCTGCGCGGCGACTTGTAATTCCAGTTCCCGTCCAACAGTGTTGACATAGACAGCCGAATGAGCCTTTGTTGCGTGATGAGATCATCGCGGCTTAATTTTTCTATTTTTTCTTTTATCAAATCCAGAATACTCTTTCGATAGAAATTTTCTATACTTCCCCATAAGGAGTGAAGCGCCCTCGAATCCGCCTCCTCATAAAAATACGGAACATCCCCGTTTAAGAGTGCGGCAATCTCCATATCCGCCTGCCGTGACATCTTTTCCTCCCCGGCATACTGCCTGGATTTGAGCTTTGCCAAAAGAGCCGCCTGTTTGTCAAAGTCCTGCAAATAATCCGGATGATTCGAGGCATCGGCAAATTTTGCATACACATAGGTCGGTCTCAAGACCTGTCTTACGACAAGCCCGCATTCCGCAGCCTGTGTCAGAATCCATTCCAAAAAAGAGTCTTTATGCTGCAAAATATACTCATAGCATTCGGTAAAGCCCCCGAGCAGCTCCTCCAGATAATGAAACGGATTGTGCGCAAGATCCATCTGACCTTGCGGCTCGGGCTCATAACACTCCTGCTCCACATGAATGTTGTCGGTAAAGTCGTCCTTTACGACATACCTTGTCATTCTCTCCGACTTCTGCCTGTCATATGCGGCAAAAGGGCTGATGTCTACGTCAAAGATGCCGCCCAATATATGATTCGGCAAGAGAAGTGTGTTTACGACAGAGCCTGAAATCACGGACTGAAAAAGCTTTTCCGGGGTGTCAGTGCGAATTGCCGCAACCTTATCCTTGTCAAAATTGTAGCTGTCGTTTGTGATGATCGTCTCCGTGTCGATAATGACAGGGTTGTCCTTACAGGAAATCAGATTTTCATGATGCAGATCGGTCATATGCAGACAATAAGCCACGCACAGCATTTCGCCGTACCGGTAATAGTAGCGCCGGTACTGCTCCTCATCCTCACAGTCCTTTGGCAAAACAAATTCCTGCCAGCCATAGCTGCGGCGATTGATCGTCAAAGGTGCCCTCAGATCATAGGAAAGTTTCCCACCCAGCCATGCATACAGCTTTTCCAAAAAAATGTCATTAGACAACGTATGCGGCTTATAGATGATCCGCCGTCCCCTCCGATCGGAAAAAAACAGCGCTGTCTTTCCGTTGTTGTGGGAATCTCCATCCGAGAGCTCTATTTTGCAAATCTGATCTGCCAAAAAGCCAAGCCTTGTTTCCAGCTCCTCCCGGTCCGCCCGGGCAGCCGCAGCTGCCCCGCGAATCAATTCCAGTGTATAACGGTGCATCTGATAGATTTTGGGAAGTATGACGACATACTTTTCGCAGAAGGCTCTCAAAACCGTCTCCTCCCGATATTGCCTGCAAAAGACAAGATAGCTCTGGGAGGAGGTCAGCGGCTCCGGCTGTGTTCCCCGCTTCTCCTTCCACTGATAGAGCTCATAAATAAGTGTCCTTATTGTGACGGAGTAAACCTTCTGATAAAACGCCGTCTCCAGCTCCCCGCGAATCTGCTGCAGAGGTTCTCCGATATATTGCTTCAAAACCACCGCAAGTTCTTCTCCGAAATAGCCGGAAAACCATCCGTTCAGGCTGAAAAACGAAAAGCGTTGATCCATCTCATCCGTAAGTAACTCCTTGTTTCCTTCTTCTATTATATTTTTCAAATATTGTTCCATTGTAATCATCCTTTAAAGCGCCTAAAAGCATTATACTGGGTTACATTCGGTTGACAGTTTACAGCATCGTATGTTCGTTTACGATGTCATTGCTTTGATCTTACTTATTGCACTGCTTTGTGCATGCGGATGTCGGGCAGGCACCTGCAGTTAATGTAACGGTAATTGTTGTTCCTGCAAATGCGATTGTTGCAACAATGACCGGTGTAGCTCCACCAATAACTTCCTCTCCTGCTAATGCTTCCAATTCTGCTTCAGTGATTTTACCTGTAATTTTTTCCATGATATCCACTCTCCCTTTTACTTCATTTACTATGTTCCGAAAAATCAGCGGCAATTGTTCTGGCACTCTACCGTTGCTGTGCAGACAGCGCCCTTGTTGCCCAATGCGTTGCTCAGCGGGCTTAACTGTAACCATCTTGCGAGACCGCCGACAACCGCATTGTCGTTTAACTCTTCGATAATGTCCTGATTAAAAGCTTCTGCTAACATTGGATTTTTCATGTCCATATCCTCCTTTTGCTTGTTTGTTTTGAATGTAACCCATTATAATGCTTTTAGACACCCGATCTATTCCAGCCACAAAAATTCCGGCAGGGAATTTTGTGTATAGTTGGATAACAGGGAATACCCCCATCCTGCAAGTCCCACCATAAGCCCGTAGGTGTGACACGCCTTCATCTCCTTTGTATGCCACTTCCGCGACAGCGTCGTCCGATAAAGCTCCTGAAAAATATGAATATTGGTGTTTTTCAGTTGCTCCTGCCCAAGCACATCTCCCGCAAGATTGAGAATTGCCAGATTGCCGAGGTCGCCGTGACAGTAGGTCGGGTTATTGCCGATTCCAAGCTGCCTTGTCCTTGCGAGCGCCTGCTCAAGCTCTGTCTTAAGGAGCGTATCGCACACCCCTGCCCGATACAAAAGCAGCTTGCTTAACAAAATGCCCGGAGCTCCGTGACACCATGTATGGGACGACTTTCGTTCCGTCTCGGAGCGCATCCAATTTCCCGCTTTCCGGTCAAAGCAGCTTCTCTCGTAATTCAGGGACTGCCTCAGCATACAGTCCGCTCTCTCATCGCCGAGATCGCGCATCGCCAGATACAGGTAGGTATGAATCCCGGCACTTCCGTGCGAGAAGCCGCAATAATGCTTTCCCGGCAGACAGTTCCAGTAGACGAAATCCTTTTTGTCTACTGCTTCGTTTAAAAGATGCTCCGCCGCCGCTGCGATTACGGCCTTTATTTCCTTCCCCTTCGTACTTTTCGCCGCAAGCTTGCGTGCCACTGCCAGATAACCCGCCGTTCCGCCGATGACATCGCACTGCCTGTCAAATGGAAGCAATCTTCCAAGTGAAAGCACCTTCTCTTCCACCCATTCCCTTAAATGAGTATCACCTGTCAGATCTGCGAGTGCATCCAGCATATAAAGCGTTCCGGCTGCTCCGGTAAAAGCACCGATCGCAGTTGTCTGATCCAGATATTTGTCATCTAACAGCGTCATCGGCAGCTCCGCCGCCTTTTTGGCGCTGTCAAGAAAACAGGCGTTCCCCGTCACCTTCCACAGATGCGCCAGATAAAAGGCAATTCCGGCATTTCCGCCATAAAATTCGTGTCCCAGGACAGACGGCATCCACACATCCTCCTCAAACCCCTGCAGCGTCACACAGATCCATGCAAGGTCCTGCTTTCCTCTTCCGCTTACGCCCTCTATCGCACTCTGCGCAAGATACTCCCCGATTGCGGCTGCTGTTTTCAGCCATTTCTCCGGCTCTAAGCGGTTCTGATAGCACTTGTAGGTCACGAAGGTTTTATCCGCCTGATTTTTTCTCGTAATGTAGGAAGCCTCAATGTAGCTTAGCTGCTCCTGCAAATCACTCTCACAAAAGCTCTCCACCTTTTCCGCTACCCCGCCGGAAAAGGACGCGACCTTTGTCGTGCGCAGCCTGTTCCCCAATGAATCGTAAACAGCCGGCTCATTGATCCGGTATGTAAAATACGGAATACTCCCCCTTAACAAATCCGCATGCTCTGCCTCGATGACATCCGAATACTCCCCATATTTCCCCTGCGCCACTCTTCCCAAAATAAAACTCCGCTCAAAAGGCTTTCTTGCAAACTCCTGATGCAGCGCGATGTTCAAAAGCTGCGAATAATACAAGGTCGGTCTGAAAAGGCACCTTCCCATGCATCCTGCAAACTGCCGGGCAGCCTTTAGGATATACTCCTCCTTGTGCCGGGATATCCACTCATAGCCCCGCCGAAAGCCGGTTTCCAGCTCCGCAATGTACCGCCCGGAATCTGCACATGCACCATGCAAAACCGGATTGTTCTGCTGCGGCTTAAGCATAAACGTTTTCCGCTCAATGTGTATCGTGTCGTTTTGCGGCTCCACCACAAAGTCTGTCTTAAAGGATGACAGTTGCTCCTTTGCCGCTCCTAATCCGCCAATTTCCATATTTCCCTTCATATACGTCGGGAGCAGACCGATCGAAGCGACGGAGCTGCCGTATTTTTTCCCGGCTTTTGCAATCGCACTGCCTGCCTCTGCATCTTCCCGCCTTACGATGTCCGGATGAATGACTGTCTCTAAATCGATCAATACCGGATATTCCCCATAGGCAATAATATTTTCGTAATGAAAATCCGACGACCCCAGCGAGTACAAAACGGCAAGCAGCTCTCCGATTCTCTCATAGAAACGCTGAATCTCCTCTTCATTCCGGCATTCCTCGTAGGGAATGAACTCGGAAAAGCCATGCGACTGCTTGTCAATCGCCATCGGAAGCTTCTGCTTGTGCGTGGCATTTTGCTCCTCAAGCCATTGCAAAAATTCCCCGAACCTTTTGTCAACGGCAAGGGAATGCGGCTTATACAAAAAGCGCTGTCCACCTTGCAGCTTCACCAAAACGACACTCTTTCCATCCTGATGCACATCCCCGCTTCCAAGCTCCAGTGCGGCGACACTGCCATCCCTAACGGAAACGGAAAAGGTTTCCTCGATTTCCGTGCGGCTTTGCCGGATGTGCGCAAGCACCTCCAGAACGAACGCAAACGTTGTCTCTGCCGCATGTGCCGCAAGTCTGGTAACCGCATAATATTCCTGATAGAACAAACCCCTGTTCACATTCGCCATCGTGTACTCGTCCACAAAATACTTCATCCGCTCCTGTGAAGTGCTGCCCTTGAGCTTTCCGTTTTTTCTTAAGTAATTTACTTCAAAAATAATCGACTTGTATAAAATCCGGTAGACCTTGAAATTCACATCCGCAAGGATGTCCCTGCAAAACTGCTCCGGGTCGTTAAGCAGCTCCTGATGGTTCAGCCGGTCATATACCCTCTTGAACTGCTTATTTACGATCGGCAGTGTATAGGCGGTAAACAACTGCTGATCCCCAAACCATTGCTCGTTTTCCGCAATGAGCGCACAGTACTCAAAATCAACCAGATCGTCAATTTGATTGCTCTCATACTCCTCGTATCTCTCATATTCCTCCCCGAGCGAACAATCATCCGAGCTTTCGACACGCTGAAAAATGGCATCTAGCTCCTCCCTGCTGCTCTCCGGAAAATACCTTGTCCAATAGCCCAAAATCCTTTCTTTGTTATATGTATTCACTTGATCCCTTCCCCATTGTACATGCTGCATGCTGTGTTATGTTTTATGCTGCATGTTACCCCTTATTCCATGCTCCTTATTACACTTTGCGTCACGTTGTACTGCACTTTTTCTGTATTTGGTAATGCTGTGGCTTTTTGGTTTTTTGATGTTTTGGCTTTTTGTTGCTTTTGGTTCTTTGTTGCTTTTTTGTTTTTTACTGTTTAAT
>JAFUZE010000169.1 GCA_017476765.1 Lachnospiraceae bacterium | reverse complement strand
AATACAGAGTTGCAGATGGAAACGGAGGAGACGTACGAGGCAGCAGCGGAGGATGCCGAGGCGGCAGCAGAGGAGACAGATGGAGCAGAGGACGCCGCTGCCGCTGTACATGTTGTTACATATTATGATTCGGACGGAACGACCGTTCTGAATACGGCAGAGGTGGAGGACGGACAGACGGCGGAGGAGCTTACTCCGGAGAAGGAGGGCTTTACCTTTGCAGGCTGGTATGCAACACCGCAGATGAGCCGTCTTTACGATTTTTCAAAACCGGTCACAAAGGATACGGATATTTTTGCAGGCTTTGTGTCCTATGTGGAGGATACGAGAACCTTCGCGATTGTCGGAAGCGGTGCAAGTGAGGTGCTTGCTGAGTCAAACTGGGGTGCGGTTATCGGTGACGCACAGACCATGACGAAGGAGGACAATGCGGAGGCGAACGTGTACACGATCACGGTTGACCTCGAAAAGGGAGATCAGTTCCAGTTTGCGATCAATGGATCCTGGGAGGATCAGAGAGGCTACGGCTATATGGATACGATCGAGAAGGACGGAACGAACTATTTTAAAAACGCGGGCGGACTTGGCGATGCAGGCGTGAAGAAGGCAAACATCGAGGTCGCTGTTGCCGGCAGCTATACGTTCTATCTCACGACATATCCGGGAGAGGATTATTACGATACGGAGGATGCGTATTATAAGGAGAGCAGCAAAGAGAACTTTAACATGAATCCGTATGATACGATCAGCTGGACCTACAACGGGGAATCCGGCAGCTCGGATGCAGCAGACGGAGAGGCGGAAGCGGAGTAAGCCGCATCGGGACAGTTGCTTACGATTTGGTTCCGAACCGAAAGCGATCAGACGAGAAGATGGTGCTGCTCGATCGGTGTCCGCTTCAAAGCGGCTTCGAGGCACTGGTTGAGCAGCGCTGCTTTTTCCTCGGACATGGAAGGTACATAACACACATGGTTGTTTGCCTTTAACAGCTCATACAAGGTATAGTCGGTGATGAGCAGATTCTGTCCTGAAACGGAAGCCAGATCCTCATAGGTTTCAGCGAAGATCAAATAAGGGAAAGCTCTGAGAAAGAAGCTCTGCTTTTCCACATTCGGTGATTTGAGGATGATGAGATTGTAGGGCTCTGCTCCAAACTGCTCGCCGGCTTTGCGGCGCAGATGCTCCGGGTCGGTGTTGATCTGGAAAAACAGTGGATCATTGATCAGACAGTCGAGCGCAATCAGAGGGATGAAATTGCTGTCACCCAGCTGACGAAAGCGCTTGGATTCCATATCATAGCAGATGATGGCATCCGCCTGGTCGCACTTTTCGGCGTAGCGGTTATTCAGAACCAGGAGTTCACAATTTTTGCGATGGAAGTATTCCGAGATAAATTGCAGGGTATGCATCTGTTCTGCCTGCTGAAGGAGAGAGGCAGTCTCGGAAAAGCAAACGGCGAGGATACTCTTGCGGTTGGCGGCAAGTGCCTTTGCGGCATGATTCGGAGAGTAGTCTAGCAGATTGATGACCTGAAGCACCTTTTTGCGTGTCTCATCGGTCAGCTTGATATCTGTGCGGTTGTTGACTACATAGGAAACTGTCGCAACGGAAACTCCTGCTGCTTTGGCGACATCTCTGATTGTAATTCTCTTTTGAGCCATGACGGAACCTTTCCTCCTGCGTGAATGCAAAATACTGAAATACTTCTGTGAATCGGAAGAGACCGTTTCACCAAATTCTGAATTTTATTATCGGAAAAAAATTTTTATTTGTCAACCGGTACAACGCATATTTCATTGCTTCGTGTGAAGTGTAACGATTGTTGATCTGTGCGGTATCGGAAAAAACGGAGTGTCTGAAAATGAATCAACATGCCTTATTACATATACCGGATTCCCGCTATTGCTTTGCAACCGGGGAGAAGGAACTCGTGATCCGGCTGAGAACAGCCAGGGAAGATCAAAACATCAAGGTGTTTCTGGTATACGGTCCGAAATATCAGTTCCAGCTTGAGCAGAAAGAGATGCGAATGCAGGTATGCTATGAAGATCGGCTGTACCAGTATTACGAGAAAAAGCTGCGGCTTGAGGATGTGCGGCTTGCCTATATCTTTCGTATTGAGGAGGACGGGGAGAGCTTTTACTACAGCGAGGACGGACTGACAAAAAGCTATTCGTTCCCGGAAGCCTTTTACAATTTCTTTCAAATGCCTTACATGAACCGAAATGACCGTCTGGAAATCGTTGACTGGATGCGGGGTGCCGTGTTCTATCAGATTTTTGTTGACCGGTTCTATCAGGGAAATCATGAGAAGGATACATCCTATATTGATATGGAGTGGGGGGACATCCCGACACCGAAGAGCTTTGCGGGAGGAGATCTGCAGGGCATTATCCAAAAGGTGGATTATTTGAAGGAGCTTGGGGTAAGTGCGATTTACTTAACTCCGGTCTTTGCATCGATCTCGAACCATAAATACGATATCCGCGATTACAAGAAGATCGACCCGCAGTTCGGCACGCCGGAGGATATGATTTCATTGGTGCAGAGAGCGCATGCGATGGGTATTCGGGTCGTGATGGATGCGGTGTTCAATCATTGCAGCATGGAGCTTTCGGAATTTCAGGATGTGCTTGAGAACGGAAGAAAGTCCCCATATTATGACTGGTTTTTGATCGACGGAGAGTATCCGGAACCGGAGAAAATGAATTACGAATGCTTTGCAGCGTGCAATTATATGCCGAAGCTCAATACCGCCAACGAGGGCGTGCAGGAATTTTTGATGGATATCGCACTGTACTGGATCAGGGAGGCGGATATCGACGGTTGGCGCCTGGATGTATCGGATGAGGTGTCCCACGAGTTTTGGAGAAGGTTCCGCAGGGAGGTCAAGAAGCTCAAGAAGGACTGCGTGATCATCGGAGAGAACTGGCACGACGCTTATCCGTATCTGATGGGAGATCAGTACGACAGTATTATGAATTACGCCTTTACAAAGGCGTGTCTGGATTATTTCGCGAAAGGAAGCTTCGATGCGAGGGCAATGGCGGAGAAGCTCAACGGAAATCTGATGCGCAACACGGAGCCGGTCAATTATATGATGCTCAACCTGCTCGATTCCCATGATACGCACCGCTTTTTTACGGAGATCGGAAGGAACAAAAAAAGGCTTCTTGCAGGTATTGCCCTCACGGTCGTCTTTCCGGGAGCGCTCTGCATGTATTACGGGACCGAGATCTGCATGGAAGGCGGGTACGACCCGGATTCGAGAAGATGCTTTGACTGGGATTCCTCACATTGGGATAAGGCGGTGCTTGAGAAGGTCAGGGAACTGCTTGCGCTAAAAGCACACCCGGTTTTAAAGTACGGAAGCGTCAGAATTTATGAGCAGCAGGAAATGCTGAAGATCGAGCGACAGTGGAAGGATGGGAAAATCCTTTTGGAAATCAACCTGACCGGAGCAAGGAAGCGGTCTGCGGGATATCCCGCAAGCTTGTCCGCAGCGAGTCCCGGAGAGTATCTTGATACTGACGAATATAGGATCACCGAATACAGAGTCGAATAGGAGGATAAGAAAATGAAGAAAAAAGTAATTGCACTTTTGCTCACGGCAGCAACGCTCGCATCAGCGCTGACAGGATGCGGGACAAATGACAGCACACCGGCAAGCAGTGAATCCGGGGAAGCAGCAGGAGAGCCAGCGGCGGGCTCCTCCGCAGCTAATGCCGTGTTTAGCGGGGAACTGGAAAAGGATGCAACAATTCAGGTGCTCGAAAACGATACGGCGATTGCCAAAGGATATTTTCAGGAGCTGCTCGACGCCTTTAACGAAGCCTATGCGGAATACGGAATTACGGCAGTGGATGCGAATATGGATCAGTATCTGGATCTTGCGAACGACGGACCTTACGGATACGGGCCTGACGTACTGTATCAGGCAAACGATGTCATCATGCAGTATGCGGAGGGAAAGCATATTTATCCGCTGCCGGTGGAAAGACTTGAATGTTATGACCAGATTCCGGAGGCAGCGTGGAATGCCTATAACGTGAACGTCGATGGGAGCAGCTATATCTGCGGTGTCCCGGTCAATGTGCAGGCTCCGATGCTCTACTACAGGAAGGATTTGCTGCCGCAGGACTGGGAGAGCGAGTGGGATGCAGACGGTGACGGAACTCCGGATATGATACAGAGTTGGAGTAAAATGAATGAATTTTCGGCGCAGCGCCATGCGGAGGATGCCAATCTGTACGGTTATATGAAGTCGCTGTATGATGTGTACTTCTCGAGTGGCTTTTTGTTCTCCTACGGGGCATATATTTTTGGAAATAATAACACCGATCCGTCCGATATCGGATTTGCTGCAGGGGAAGCGGAAAAGGGAGCGTGGGTGTTAAGCCAGCTGTCCGCCAACATGAATGAGGATTGTATAGATAATACGATCACTACCAATGCATACAGCAAGCTGGGAGACGGGACTTATTTTGCGACGATCTCGACACCGGATGTATATTCGACCTTCCTCGACGAGCTTGTGAAGGAGTATGAGAGCGAGGGACTCTCGAATGCGGATGCGCAGACAAAGGCACAGGAGAATCTCGTCATGACCGGTCTTCCGCAGCTGCCGGAGAGCGGTGATCTTTCCGAGGAAAATCCGACTTTGATTGACTCCAAGGCAATGGGAGGAATCAATGGGTATGCGGTGAGCGCCTATACGAAAAATCCGAATGCCTGTCTGGCATTTGTGGAGTTTGCGACGAGCTATGACATGATGATGAAGCGCAGTGAGATGCTCGGAATCGCACCGGCGCGGGAGGATGCTGCAAATGCGGCAGGAGGAACGTCCGCACTGTTATATGAAAATCTGGAAAAGGGAAATATTATCCTGATGCCGTCTATCAAAGAGGTCTCACAGATCTGGACACCGGGGCAGACCTTCTTTACCGATCTGGCAAAGGACACGTTCAGACCGGACTCGGAGAAAAAGTATTGGGATATTGATTTGATCAAAACCGGACTTGAGGATATGTGCAAACAGATACATGATGCGATATTCACGTTGGAATAGAAAGAGTGGAATGAAGATGAGAGAAAAAGTGATTGGCTTTAACAAAGCACTTCATGACAGCAGCTGGAAGGTGAAGCTCTCCGGAATCATCATGGGTGCGGGGCAGTTCTTGTACGGATGCCGGACAAAGGGGATACTGTTTCTTCTTTTGGAGATCAGCATTATTTATTACTTTGTCTCCAGGGGAATAAATGATATAAGGGGATTTT
>JAFUZE010000168.1 GCA_017476765.1 Lachnospiraceae bacterium | reverse complement strand
GTAATAAAGCTTTAGTGCATTGTTCTCAAGTACATACCGCTTGATCGGATAATCCCCGGGATCGGGCGGCATACCGAGACACCTTAGCTGCAAACGATGAAGCCCCATGTGCGACCTTTTCATCCGGTCAAGACTACCGTTGTACACGAGCTGCCCACGATCGAGAAGCACAACGCGGCTGCACAGCTTCTCGAGCTCCTCAACGTTGTGCGTGGTGAGAATCAGGGTCGTATCGCCGCAGGAGATGAGCTCTCGCAGGATGTCCCGTATCGTTTGTTTTGCCGTAACGTCAACGCCGATAAACGGCTCGTCCAGTATGAAAAGCTCCGGTGAAAACAGCAGACACGCCGCAAGCTCCGCTTTCATACGCTGACCGAGAGAAAGCTGACTGACCCGATAATGCAAAAGCTCCCGCAATCCGAGTTTTTCCAAAAACTTAGCTTTGCGCTCCCTGTAAAGCTTTTTCGGCAGCCTGTAAATATTCCCGATAAGCTGCAGATTCAGTTCGATTGTCATATCGTCATAGAGCAGCGAGCTGCCGTGTCCGAAGTGATAATTATACCCGTCGGTTATCATAGAACCTGTCACCATTCCGATACACGGACGACTTGATTTTCGCCTTGCAGGTTCTTCGCCGAATACTCTGACAAAGCCGCCGCTTGGTCGGTGCAGCCCGGCGATCAGCTTAATGAGCGTTGTCTTGCCTGCGCCGTTTTCGCCGATCAGCCCGATTGCTTCGCCCTTTGCGATATGCAGCGATACGCCGTTTACTGCGATTGTGCCGTTTGGAAATGTTTTTTGAAGATCTTTCATTATAACCATTTCATTCACCGCTTTCATTTTACATAAAATCACGGATTACTCAATATCCGGGGGATAAACGGCATCCATATGGGGACAAAAAAGCACTGCAGTGAATGAAACTGCAGTGCTTGTATGTTAGTCTGCCGGTATCATAACGCTCACGCAGAACATTCCCGCATCCTCATAGATATCAACCATGCCGCCGTACTTTTCGGTGATGGTTTTGATCTGCCCGGTGCCGACGCCGTGCTTGTCTTTCTCCTCTTTTGTTGTTGCCAGATCCGGATTGTCGGAAAGTACGGAGCAGTCAATCTTATTTTTGACGGTCATCGTGTCATAGCCACGTTTTCTGCAGACGGACACATATAGATACTTTTCCGAGGCTTTCAGGCTCGCCTCGATGGCATTATCGAGCATATTCCCGAGTACCGCCGAGAAATCAACGCTGCCCATTTTGGCAAACGGAAGATTTTCGATTTCGGCTTTGAACGGAATCCCGTTTTGCTGGGCATACTCGAGCTTTGAATTTATGAGATAGTTGAGTACGGAATTTCCTGTCTGAATGTAGGAATACACACGGTTGAGGTTGTCAAGCACGACGGAAAGATACTCCTTTGCCTCGTCAATCTCGCCGCTGTTTAAGTGCGAGGCGATCACCATGATATGATTTTTCATATCGTGCTTTAAGCGGCGTGTGTTTTCGTGCAGACGTTCGATTTCCTGTCGCTGACTGCGACTGTTGTCGTACTCCGCCATAAGCTCATCGTAGCGGTACTGCAGGTCAAGGTGATTCGCAAGCTCCTCTGTGTAGAGCCTTCCAAGCTGCTTGTACTTTTCCGCAAGCTCTTTGTATCTATTCATCTCATGTACCTCATCATTGCTTTCTTTACATTTTCACGGTTTGTCCTGCCGATCGGCAAAAGCTCATTGTTGTCAAGCCGGGCGTCGTCGCCCTTGATTGCGAATATGTGCCGTTCGTTGACGAGAAACCCCTTGTGTATGCGTAGAAATCCCTTCCCGGACAGCTCGGAATCTATATGGCTGATCGTTCCGCGAAATTTATAGCGCTGCCCCTTGCAGTGCAAATCTATATAATTGGAATCGGACTCAAAGTACAGGATATCCTCATAGGGAATGCGGAACAAACCCTCGCTGTTTTTGAATGTAAAAAAGTCGGCCTGCTTTTGCAGCTCGCTGATGATTCTCCCGATCACCGGGACGATCTCGTCGTCAAAGTGACTTTTGCGGATAAACGCAAAAGGGCGGTACTGAAATGAGCTGTATACAAGTGCGTCGTGGCTTGTAACGAATATAAGCAGCGTCTTGAAATTGTTATCAATGAGAAATTGGGCAATATCCATACCGCCGAGCCGGGGCATATCAATATCGAGGAAAAGTGCCTGCGGAGCAATGCTTTCCAAATGCTCCAGAAGCGAAAACGGATCGTCGGTGGAGTAAAGCTGTACTGGTTTGCCAAAGTCTGTAAACGCCTTTGTTATTTTTTCGCTGAGGTCCTCAAGCACTCGTTTCTCATCATCACAGACCATTGCCTTTATCATAATCTCACCCCCGTATTTTTTAAGGATGGCATCTTCCGCACGGACTGTAGCCCATCCGGATCAGCTCGTCCCTGGTGCCGATAAATTCCTTTTTATTTTTCTCCTTCATATCGGTCACGGATTCGCAGGAAGGAACATGGAATTTGTGCGTATTTTTGTTAAGTATGTATGTCCGCGCACCGGCAATGTCGGCGCCGTTATCGGAGACGGTACCGTTGCCCTGCAGGGCTGCATCGGGACTCTGCTCCTGTGAGGTTGTATCGAAATCTTTGGCTGTAGTGTCCGGGGACGTATTTCCGAAGCCGTCGCTTATGTTCTCGGTGCCGGAAAATGCCTCGCCGCTGCTGTCGCCGGTTGCATAGTCGATGACGATGCCGGGCTGCACATTGTAGCAAAAGACATGAAAGCATACACCTTCTCCGTCATCCTCGACAGATTTTGCTTCCATACGGACACCGTCGGCGAGCAGATGATCTCCGGTAAAAACAGGAGTGACGCGGTAGAGCACATGGTTACCGGTTCGGCGGATATAAGAAGCGGTCTGCTCCTCAAAGGGAAGCATGCCCTCAGTGTTCAGATATCTTGTGCCGGTAATCAGATTTTTCGCATTGGCATTTTCGCCTGTGAGCTGATAGCCGATCAGATGGCAGCGGTTATACAGGTAATTGCCGTCGATACCGTCATATTTGACTAAATGCCAGCCGGTGGGCTTTACACTTCCGATTTCTCCTCGTTCTCCGGTCGGCATCAGCTCCTGACCGACGCATGCCATCGCAGCGGTGCATCTGCCGAGCGCATCCAAATCACCGTAGACGGCGTAAGAGGTTGTTTTCAGTTCGTCATCCGTAAAGGACGGAAGATTGTTGTTGATGATCACAAACGGACTTCCGTCATAGGGAGGAATTGCCTGTGATGTTTCATCGGAGACAGAGGCACCGGACGGCTGTGGTATCCGTTTTGAAGAAGCAGAATCCGAAGCCTGTGACGCATCATCCGGGCTCAGAGATTTCGCACTGCCGCCTGTGTTTTCCATAGTCTCGGGGAATTTGTCAGACGGAGTGCGTAGAAACGCAATGCTGAGGAGCGCAATACTGAGAAGAGCAGCGGCAAATACAGCTGCCAAGAGCCGTATGCCGCGCTTTGGATGTTTTTTCTGTGTATTCGTGTGCTTAGAGAACATTTATTCCTTTCCGTCCCAGCAGTAGGTGCACAGCTTGCACGGCTCGATGCCCACTGCCTCCAGCATATCGTCGAGGCGGTTGAAGCGAAGCGATGTAAAGTTCAGCTCCTTGCGGATTTCCTCGACCATCCGCTCATACTTTTCCGACTCCGGATCGGCATATTCCTGCAGCACCTCATTCGGTACATCCTCGCCCTCCAGACGGGCAATGACACGTCTTGCAATCAGATCCATATCCGAGTTGGAGCGGGAGAAGTTCAAGTATTTACACCCATACAAAAGCGGCGGGCACGCCGGACGGATGTGTACCTCCTTCGCACCGCTTTGATACAGAAATTCCGTTGTCTCTCGCATCTGCGTGCCGCGGACGATCGAATCGTCGATGAGCAGAAGGCTCTTATCCTTGATCAGATCATGCACGGGAATCAGCTTCATCTTGGCAATCAGGTTTCGTTTGCTCTGAATGGTCGGCATAAACGAGCGCGGCCAGGTCGGCGTATATTTAATGAACGGTCTTGAGAACGGAATGCCGGATTCGTTTGCATATCCGACCGCATGGGCAGTGCCGGAATCCGGAACTCCTGCCACAATATCAGGCTTTGCGTTATCTCTCCTTGCCATGCGTTTGCCGCATTCGTAGCGCATTTTCTCGACGCTCGTTCCCTCATAGGAGCTGGAAGGATAGCCGTAGTATACCCAGAGAAAGGTACAGATCTTCATATCCTTGCCGGGGGCGACTAACGTTTTGACACCGTCCGGCGTTGCAACGACGATCTCACCCGGACCAAGCTCGCGCACCGGCTGGTAGCCGAGATTCAGATAGGCAAAGCTTTCAAAGGAGATGCAGTATGCCTCCTCCTTTTTTCCGATGCTGACAGGCGTTCTGCCGTACTTATCTCTTGCGGCATAAATGCCCTTCGGGGTCATCACAAGGAGCGTGAGCGAGCCGTCGATCAGCTCAAGCGCATAGTGGATGCCGTCGATCAGATTTTCCTTCTGGTTGATGATGGCAGCCGTCAGCTCGGTCGGATTGATGTCGCCGCCGCTCATCTCAAGAAAGTGTGCATTCCCTTTGTCAAAAATAGCTTTGGCAATCTCGTCACTGTTGTTGATCTTGCCGACGGTCGTGATGGCATATGTACCGTGATGCGAACGCACGATCAGTGGCTGCGGTTCATAATCGGAAATACATCCGATGCCCAGATGACCTTTCATTTCCTGCATGTCTTTATCAAACTTTGTACGGAACGGTGCGTTCTCGATGTTGTGAATCGCACGGTCAAAGCCTTTTTCCCCGTACACCGCCATACCGCCTCGTCTGGTTCCCAGATGCGAGTGATAGTCCGTTCCGAAAAATAAGTCAAATAAGCAGTCTTCCTTTGCTGCTACGCCAAAAAATCCACCCATTTTTGTTGTTCTCCTTCGCTTGCTGCTTCCATCAGTTTTGCATTTTGCGGCAGCGTCCTGCCTTGTATGTGAGCACTGCCAAAAGACAGTATAGCATATATTTCCCGCAGTTCCTACAAAAAAATGTGAGGAAATGGAAAAAAGGCTCGCATTTTCTGCCGGATGTCGTCCGATATCGCCGGATGCAGCGGGGGACAAATTCCTTGATTATTTGTCACGTTAGTGCTATGATTACTTTGGCTTGCATGGATTTTCCAATGCATAAAGATAGAAGATGAGAGGACGGAACAATGGCACTGACGAAAAAACCGGTGACCGGCATGAAGGATATTCTGCCGGAAGAAATGCAGATTCGTGATTATGTCATGAATGTGATCAAGGAGAACTATCGAAAATTCGGATTTACTCCGATTGAGACGCCATGTGTCGAAGCGATCGGCAATCTGAGCAACAAGCAGGGCGGTGAAAATGAAAAGCTGATTTTTAAAATATTAAAAAGAGGGGAAAAGCTGAAGCTGGATACTGCCGAGACGGAGGCGGATCTGGTGGACGGAGGACTGCGATATGATCTGACCGTTCCGCTGGCACGCTTTTACGCAAACAATGCGGCGAACCTTCCGGCACCTTTTAAGGCGCTTCAGATGGGAAATGTGTGGCGCGCGGACAGACCGCAGAGAGGAAGATACCGCCAGTTCATGCAGTGCGATATTGATATATTGGGAGAGCCGACGAACCTTGCGGAGATTGAGCTGATACTGGCGACGACCTCGACGCTCGGGCTGCTTGGCTTTAAGGGCTTTGAAATACGCATCAACGAGAGACGAATTTTAAAGGCGATGGCTGCCTGCAGCGGCTTTGACGAGGCGGATTACGACCGTGTCTTCATCACGCTGGATAAGATGGACAAGATTGGTCTTGAGGGCGTGGAGCAGGAGCTCTTGGATGCCGGCTTTAAAAAGGAGAGCATTGATAAATACACAGCGCTTTTTAAAGGCATGGAGGCGGCAGAAAACGGACTGGATTATCTTTCCGGTCAGCTCGGAAGCTTTTTGGAGGATGACGTGCGTGACAATCTGGCACAGATCATCGAGAGCGTGGAGGCGACGAAGACGGCTGATTTTCAGATGGTTTTTGACCCGACGCTGGTGCGCGGTATGAGCTATTACACCGGGACTATTTTTGAGATTGCCATTCCGGAGTTTGGCGGAAGCTGCGGCGGCGGTGGCAGGTACGATCAGATGATCGGCAATTTTACCGGACAGGAGACGCCGGCATGCGGATTTTCCATCGGTTTTGAGCGTATCGTTCTGCTCCTTTTGGAAAGCGGCTTCAAGGTTCCGGGAAACGGCGGCAAAACGGCGTTTTTGATTGAGAAGGGCATTGATACCGGGACGCTCTGCAAGGTCATCGAGGAGGCAAAGCAGGAACGGCAGCAGGGTAAGACCGTACAGATCGTGCGTATGAATAAAAATAAGAAATTCCAGAAGCAGCAGCTTTCAGAGCAGGGCTACGAGGAATTCAGGGAATTTTACAGATCGTGTTGACTGCGCGGGCAGTAACATGTGACAGAGCATAGGAGGCAGTGAAAAATGGCGGAAGCAATGAAAGGCTTAAAAAGAACACATCGTTGTACCGAGCTTTCCGGTGCAAATATCGGAGAGACCGTGACCGTTATGGGATGGGTACAAAAGCAGCGGAACAAGGGCGGTATTATTTTTGTAGATCTGCGTGACCGTTCCGGTATCCTGCAGCTGATTTTTGAGGAGTCTGAGATCGGTTCGGAGGGTTATGCAAAGGCGGAAAAACTCCGCAGTGAGTTTGTGATTGCCGTTGTCGGCAAGGTGACAAGGAGAGAAGGAGCGGTCAACGAAAATCTGGCGACCGGAGATATCGAGGTGCGTGCCTGTGAGCTGCGCATTTTGTCCGAGGCGCTTACTCCGCCGTTCCCGATTGAGGAAAACAGTAAGACGAAGGATGAGCTTCGTTTGAAATACCGGTATCTGGATTTGCGGAGACCGGATTTGCAGAGAAACCTGATTTTGAGAAGTAAGATCACGACGACAATTCGCGCCTTCCTTGCAGAGGAGGGATTTATTGAGATCGAGACACCGGTTCTGACCAAGTCCACACCGGAGGGGGCAAGAGATTACCTCGTTCCGAGCCGTGTACATCCGGGTACGTTCTACGCACTTCCGCAGTCGCCGCAGCTGTTTAAGCAGCTTTTGATGTGCTCCGGCTATGACCGGTATTTCCAGATTGCCAAGTGCTTCCGCGATGAGGATTTGCGTGCCGACAGACAGCCGGAGTTTACGCAGGTGGATATGGAGTTGTCCTTTGTCGATGTCGATGATGTGATTGAAGTGAATGAGCGTCTGCTGCAGAAGGTCTGCAAGGAGGCGATCGGTCTGGATATCTCGCTTCCGATTCCGAGGATGACATGGATTGAGGCGATGAACCGCTACGGCTCGGATAAGCCGGATACGCGCTTTGGCATGGAGCTTACGGATGTGTCCGAGGTTGTCCGTGACTGCGGCTTTGGTGTGTTTACGTTGGCGCTCGAGGCAGGTGGGTCTGTCAGAGGTCTGAATGCGAAGGGACAGGCACAGATGCCGCGCAAAAAGATTGACGCACTGGTTGATTTTGCAAAAGATTTCGGGGCAAAGGGATTGGCTTATCTGTCCGTGCAGCCGGACGGAACGTACAAGTCCTCGTTTGCTAAATTTATGACACCGGAGCAGCTGGATGCTTTGGTAAAAGCGATGGACGGTGAGCCGGGCGACCTTCTGTTGTTTGCGGCAGATAAAAATAAGGTGGTCTGGGACGTGCTCGGTAACCTTAGATTAGAGCTTGCAAAGCAGATGGATTTGATCGATAAGGATCAGTTCAATTTCCTGTGGATTACGGAGTTCCCGCTTTTAGAGTGGAGCGAGGAGGAGAATCGCTACACGGCGATGCACCATCCGTTTACGATGCCGATGGAGGAGGATCTGGAGTATCTCGATACCGATCCGGGCAGAGTCCGCGCAAAGGCGTATGATATTGTTTTAAACGGTACGGAGCTCGGCGGCGGCAGTGTCAGAATTTTCCAGAGCGAGGTGCAGGAAAAGATGTTTGAGGTGCTCGGTTTTTCGCTTGAGGATGCCTATGAGAGATTCGGATTTTTGTTAAATGCATTTAAATACGGCGTACCGCCTCACGCAGGTCTTGCGTATGGTCTTGACCGCTTAGTCATGCTGCTTGTGAAGGCGGACAGCATCCGCGAGGTCATCGCCTTCCCGAAGGTGAAGGATGCCTCCTGTCTGATGACCGATGCCCCGAATGTGGTGGATCAGGTACAGCTGGATGAATTGCAGATTTCGATCAGCTTAAAGGAAAACGAATAAAGGACATATCCTATAGATATAGAAATATAAAGTAAAGTGAAAAAGCATCTGCTGCTTTGTCGCGGCAGATGTTTTTTATCGTGGTGCGCATGGTAAGAACCGAAGCAGCACATCGGAGAGCAAATGCTAAAGAGGCATCTTTGCTTCCGAGTCATTGGAAAGCAATAGGGCGGTATCCACTGCGGGTCACCGGCTGTAGGGAGCAGGTTGCCTGCGTCTTTTGACAGGTTACGGTCTGCCTGATTGAAAAATCCCCGGAAGTTTATTATAGTGGGTAAAAAGCTGCTGAAAGGCATGCAGAATCCGGTTTCACGGTTACAGAGAGAGGATGATTTCGCATGAAGGTATTGGTGATCAACGGAAGCCCGAAGGGGAAAAAAAGCAATAGCTATCGTTTGACGGAGGCTTTTATAAACGGTATGAGGCAGGCGGCAGATCAGACCGTGGGAAAGGCGGCAAATGAGGAGGT
>JAFUZE010000167.1 GCA_017476765.1 Lachnospiraceae bacterium | reverse complement strand
GTCCGATGCTTCCTGTGTATCCTGCTGTGTATCATTACCTCCCGTTGTCTGTGTGTTGCCGCAGGCGGTTAATGAAAATGCCATAACTCCCGTTAGGAGCAGCCCCAAAGCTCTCTTCAAAATCTTCTTCTTCATGTTTCTTTCCTCCTCTTAAAAAGTTTGTAATAATATAGTTTCTATATAAAGCCTGATGCTTTTGCAAAAGCTTTCATCAGGTACTTTATCTCGGAAGGCTTCCGCGCTTTCTCTCTCCGGCAGCCACAAATACTACCAGAAGGAAAATCATTGCCTTTACCATTTGCCCGACTCCTGAATTTAAACTGAACATAATCATGATCTGGCTTAAAAACGACATCGAGAATGCTCCGATAACCGCTGCGTAAATGCGGCTCCTCGCACCGCCGGATACCGGCATGCCGCCAAACACGATTGCAATAATCACGTCCATTCCCACGGAGGAAGCAGTATTCCTCGTCAGCGTCGGTGCATATACCAGCGAAAGGAACGCTCCGAGCCCCACCCCGATTCCGCAGATCACGAAGGCGATGATCGAATATTTACTGATTGAAATACCGGTCAGCTTTGCACACAGGGCATTGCCGCCCAAAAATTTTTCCTTCCGCCCGACCGGTGTGAAATCAAACAGGAACAGACAGATAAAAAAGTAGATTGCCAATACGGCTATCTTAAAGCCCAGAGTGTCAAGCGCCTTGACCGCCGCAGCCGGAACTGCGATCTCCGAACCTGTTCCGTTTAGCGTAATGAGCAAAAGCACCAACGCATTCAGCACGCTCAGCATCGCAATCGTTGTGACGAACACCGGAAGGTTGAATACGCTTGCCAACACGGAATTCAACAGTGCGATCAGGATTGCGGCACCTACGCAGACGACAAACGACATAAGAATATTCTCCGTCTTTAAGTAGGTCATTCCTCCGAGCAGCGCACTCACCGCCGTGGAGGCGCCCAGACTGATGTCAAAGGAGCCCAGCGTGTAGATGAACACGGCTCCTGTTGCGACGACAGCCACTACCACCGACTGATTGACGATTGTGCGGAGTCCGTAGCGGACATTGACATCCTTTACGGTTCCTAATATGAAATAGCCTGCAATCAGAAGCAGGAGCCCAATAAGAGGCGCAAGCTTTATAAACAGATTTTTTACCTTCATGCCCAAATCCTCCTCAAATCATGTACTTGATAATATCAGCTTCCTGCGGTTTGTCCTCACGCTTCATGACGGTGCTGAGCTGCCCGTCCTTCATGATGGCAATCCGATCCGACATACCGATGAGCTCCGCCATTTCCTCGGAAATGATGATGATGGATTTTCCTTCCTTCTTCATCCTGGTCATCAGCTGATACATCGTCTGCTTCACGCCGATATCAATTCCTCTGGTCGGACAGTCGAGAATCAGAATGTCACTTCCCCTGCCAATCCATTTGCCGAACACGACCTTCTGCTTGTTGCCGCCGGAAAGCGCCGAGACATACTGCGCAGGATTCTGACACTTTACCTCAAGCGATTTCACCTGTTCGTTTACATACTTCTTTTCCGCAGTCGGCAGGATCATGAATCCGCCCTTTGCAAACTTGTCGATTCCGCCCACCGATATATTGTCCTGAATCGGTGCCTGAAGCACGAGTGACTCCGTATCACGGTCCTTTGAGACATAGCCTACATTGTGACTCATCGCATCCGCCTCATCCTTTACCGGCTGTCCGTGTACAAGTGCCCTTCCGCTCTGTGGTCTGAGCGCTCCAAACAGCACCTTCCCGAGCGTATGCATACCGCACTGTGACAATCCTCCGATTCCGAGTATTTCGCCCTTATGCAGCTGAATACTGAAATCCTTGAGCGGCTCGGAGCTATGTACCGTGATGTGCTGTGCCTCGAGAACGACCTCGTCACCGAAGGAGCCGTCATAATCGCTTCGATAGTAATCTCCCTGAAGCTCACGCCCGATCATACTTTTTTTAATCAAATCCTCATCAAATTCTTCCTTATCAAAGGTTCGTATAATCTGTCCGTCCCGGAGCACGGTCAAGGCATCGCATTCGTTCATGATCTCCTCCATGTCATGAGAGATAAAGAATGCTGACCTGCCTTCGCTGCTCATTTTTTTCATAATGTTATAGATGATATCGCGTCCCTTTTGAGACAGTGCTGTCGTCGTCTCATCGACAATTAAAATCTTCGGTTTCTTTCGCATGACCCTTGCAATTTCGATCAGCTTCCGGCTCTGGATATCCAAAGCTGCAGTCATCATTTCCGCCCGAATATCCTCCGCCCCGATCTCATCGAGAATCTCCTGCGCCTCCCGAATCATGGCTTTTCGGTTCATCACAATTCCTTTTTTGAATTTGTCCACATCTGCAAGGAAAATATTTTCAGCCACCGAAATGCCCGGCACTGTTCCGCTCTCCTGCACGATCATTCCGATTCCGTGCTCTAACGCATCGATCATCGACTTCGGCTTCCATTCCCTGCCCTGATAGGTCATCGTGCCCTTATCCGCATTCTGCATACCCGCTACAATGGATGTCACCGTGGACTTGCCCGAACCGTTCTCACCGATCAGACCGCGAACCTCTCCGGCCCGTATGCTCAGCGATACATCCCTCAGCGCTCTTGTCGAGCCGAAATTTTTGTCCATATGCTCTACCGAAAGGACAACTTCACTATTACGATTATTCTCTTCCATACGCTGCTTCCTTTCCTGTTTTTCGAAAGTCCCTTTTGTTAGCTTCATTATATCTGATGTATTGGAAGTTCCAATTCACAAAGCTAATCAGTTCTATTGACATTTTTTAGGTTCGATGTTATGATTCGTCATATAAGCTGATATATTTTAACTTGAGTTGTTCGATTTTACGACAGGAACTTGCTTTTTTTAAACTAAAAGGAGGGGTTTTATGGAGTATGAGGCACTTAAGATGCATATTTATGACCTGAATG
>JAFUZE010000016.1 GCA_017476765.1 Lachnospiraceae bacterium | reverse complement strand
CGAGGAAGCTGTGCGGCTTTGCGCAGGATGTGGAGAGGGAAAATTATATCGAGGCGATTGCGGAGAAGTATCACATCGGTTTTGAAAATCTGCGAAAGCTTGTGCTTTCTCAGGCGGCGCGCACCGGCTTTGCAAGTGAGCTGCAAAGACCGAAATCGGGAATCCATAAAAAGAATACCGCCGCCGATGCTGCAAAGAAGAATCAGAGAGCGCTGCTGACCTGGTTTGCCGACCGGCCGGATGTCTATAAGCAGGCACAGAGCTATATCTCTGCAAGCGATTTTACGGATGAGCTGTACCGGCAGATCGCGGAGAAGCTGTTTGAGGGAATCGGCAGCGGGCAGGTCAATCCGGCATCGATCATCAATATGTTTGAGGATGCGGAGCAGCAAAATCAGGCAGCGCTTGTGTTTCAGACAAGGATTGAGCAGCTTGAGACGAAGGCGGAGCAGGAGAAGGCACTCCACGATCTGATCGTGGCTGTCAAAAGCCAGAGCTACGAGTACTATACCGGTCAGATGGGAACGGATGTGGGCGCATTAGATGAGGTAATAAAAGGCAAGAAAGCACTGGAAGAGCTGAAAAACGTGCATATTGTCTTATAAAAAAGGTAAGACTCTTTTTATAGCATAAAATGGAAGGAAGGACCATCAAAATGGACGAAAACACACAAGCAAAGTTTGAAGAGAAGCTCAAAGGTCTCTTGGACGTTGCCAAGAAGAAGAAGAATGTCCTGGAGTATCAGGAAATCAGCGATTATTTTGCTGATATGTCATTGGAGGAGGAACAGTTTGAGAAAATCCTGGAGGCTTTAGATCAAAGCGGAATCGACGTCCTTAGAATCACCGAGGAGGATGAGCCGGATGAGGAGGTCATCTTATCGGAGGAGGATGAGGTCTATGTCGAGCATATTGATTTGTCCGTGCCGGATGGTATCAGCATCGAGGACCCTGTCAGAATGTATTTGAAGGAGATCGGCAAGGTGCCTCTGTTGTCCGCCGATGAGGAGATCGAGCTTGCCAAGAGGATGGAGATGGGCGATCAGGAGGCGAAGAAACGGCTCGCAGAGGCGAACCTCAGACTGGTTGTCAGCATCGCAAAACGGTATGTCGGACGAGGCATGCTGTTTTTGGACTTGATTCAGGAGGGAAATCTCGGTCTGATCAAGGCGGTCGAAAAATTTGATTACCGCAAGGGCTATAAATTCTCGACCTATGCAACGTGGTGGATTCGTCAGGCGATCACAAGAGCCATCGCCGATCAGGCGCGCACGATCCGGATTCCGGTGCATATGGTGGAGACGATCAATAAACTCATTCGTGTCAGCAGGCAGCTGCTGCAGGAGCTTGGGCGTGAGCCTACCCCGGAGGAGATCGCAAAGGAAATCAACATGCCGGAGGATCGGGTGCGTGAGATTTTGAAGATTTCACAGGAACCGGTCTCTTTGGAGACCCCGATCGGCGAGGAGGAGGACTCCCATCTGGGCGATTTTATTCAGGATGACAATGTGCCGGTACCGGCAGATGCGGCAGCATTTACGCTTTTGCGCGAGCAGCTCGGGGAAGTGCTCGACACATTGACCGAGAGGGAGCAGAAGGTACTCAAGCTTCGATTTGGTCTCGATGACGGAAGAGCCCGCACGCTCGAGGAGGTCGGCAAGGAATTTGATGTCACCCGTGAGCGGATCAGACAGATCGAGGCGAAGGCACTCCGTAAGCTGCGTCACCCGAGCAGAAGCCGGAAACTGAAGGATTATTTGGAGTAACGAAAAGCGTATGGAATTGTCGAAGCGGCTGAAAAGTGTTGCGCAGCTGGTGACGGGCACAAAGGCAGCGGCAGATGTGGGGTGCGACCACGGCTATGTGTCGATTTACCTGATTCGGCAGCAGATTGCAGAGCATGTTATCGCAATGGATGTGAGGGAAGGTCCGCTTGCGAGGGCGAGACAGAACGTGGAGCGGGAAGGGCTTACCGCGTACATACAGACCCGGTTGTCGGACGGACTGAAGGAACTCTCAGGAGGTGAGGCGGAGACGGTCATCTGTGCCGGCATGGGCGGCAGGCTCATCGTCAGAATCCTTTCGGAAGGCGGCATACGGGAGAAGGGAATCCGGCAGCTCGTACTGCAGCCGCAGTCGGAGATTGCGTTTGTCAGACATGCTCTGTATGAGCATGGCTTTGTGATCTGTGAGGAGAATATGGTCTGCGAGGATGGAAAGTATTACCAGATGATGCGTGCTGTGGTAAATGATGGAAGTGAGACGATGCGCACGGCTTTAGAACAGGGGCTTACGAGGGCGCAGGAGGCATATGGTCCGTGTCTTTTGCAGAGCCGGAATGAGGTTCTTAAGCGGTTTTTGCTATTGGAAAGAGAGAAATACCGGGATATTTTAAAGCAGGTGGAAGCGGTGAATCCGGATAAGACCGGTGAACTGAAACAGAAATGCCTTCTGATCGAGGAGGCGTTGGCGGGGTATACAGATGAAGTGTAAAGCAATTATGGAAAAGCTGGAGCAGCTTTCTCCGCTGTCCTTTGCGAGCAGCTGGGATAACGTGGGGCTGCTTGTCGGGGACGAGGAGAAGGAAATTCATAAGATTTTAGTCTGTGTGGATGTGACGGATGATGTCATACGGCAGGCGCTGCATCTTTCTGCGGATATGATTTTGTCCCACCATCCGATGATATTTAAGGGACTCAAACGTGTCACGGAGGAGGACTTTATCGGGCGGAGAGTGCTGAAGCTGGCACAGAGCCGCATATGCTATTATGCGTGCCACACGAACTTTGATGTCATGGGTATGGCAGATGCGGCGGCGGATGAGCTGGGACTTGAGGATCGGGAGGTGCTTCAGATCACCTACGAGGATGAGATTGCGAAGGAGGGCTTCGGACGTGTGGGCAGCCTGCCGAAAACGATGACGCTTCTCGAATGTGCGCAGTATGTCAAGCAGGTGTTCGATATCGAGAGCGTCAGGGTGTTCGGTGAGCTCGATGCGGACGTGACGAAAGCGGCTGTCCTGCCGGGCTCCGGGAAATCGATGATCGGGGATGCGATTACTGCCGGTGTGGATGTGATGATAACCGGAGATATCGATCATCACGACGGGCTGGATGCCACGCTCCGGGGGCTTTCTGTCATTGATGCCGGACATTTCGGGATGGAAAAGATTTTTGTCCCGTTTATGGAGGAATATTTGAAGCGGGAGGTACCGTCCGTCGAGGTCGTCATGGCGAGACAGGGATGCCCGTTTGAGGTAGTGTGAAACAGAAGCCGGAAGAAAGCAAGCGCTGATGCAGGCTGGCGTTTGAGGCAGTGTGAAACGAAGAAAAAGGATAGAAGAAGGAAATGAGGGAAGCGTATGGTAAAAGCAGAAATTCATGGGGTTACGAGAGAATATGAGGAAGGGACGACCTATGAGAAAATTGCCGAGGACATTCAGAAGGAATACGACAGCCGGATTGCGCTTGTCTATGTGAACGGCAAGCAGACAGAGCTGATCAAGAAAATGTACAAGGACTGCTCGCTGAGCTTTGTGACATATCGGCATTCCGCGGGTCATAAAACATATGTGAGGACGGCGACGCTTGTTTTGATGAAGGCGGTAAGCGATGTCCTCGGTATGGAGGCAGCAGCTGCCTTAAAGGTCGAGTTCGCGATCGGAACGGGCTACTATTGCAGCTTTACTGATGGCAGAAAGGCGGATGAAGCCACGGTGCGAAGCATCAAGGAACGGATGCAGCAGGTCGTGGAGGGAAAACTGCCGATCTTAAAGACCTCGTATCCGCTTGATGAGGCGATCGAACTGTTCCGGAAAAACGGCATGATGGATAAGGTGGCGCTGTTCAAATATCGAAGAAGCTCTTTTGTCAATGTGTACAGCATTGACGACTATCACGATTATTTTTATGGTCATATGCTGCCGCATACAGGGTATGTGGATAAGTTTGACCTCACCGTATACAAGGGCGGTCTGATGCTCAATCTTCCGACAAGGGAGAATCCGGGCGTGCTCGTCAAGGTGGAAGAGCGGGAAAAGCTGTTTGCGACGATGAAGGAAGCAAGTGACTGGGGGCGGGAGCTCGGTGTGGAGACCGTCGGATACTTAAATGACCGCATCTGTGAGGGGAAGATCACGGATCTGATTATGGTGCAGGAGGCGCTTCAGGAGCGGCGCATGGCGGAGATTGCCAGAGAGATTGTCAGCCGCAGGGATGTCAAATTTGTCATGATTGCGGGACCGTCCTCAAGCGGAAAGACGTCGTTTGCACATCGTCTCTCCATTCAGCTGCGCACACTTGGGCTGTCACCGCATCCGATCGGTGTGGATGACTATTTCGTCAACCGCGATCAGACACCGCTCGACGAGAACGGAAACTACAATTTTGAATGTCTCGAGGCTATCGATATCAAACAGTTCAATCAGGATATGTGTGCGCTTCTCGAGGGAAAACAGGTGCAGTTTCCGACATTCAACTTCAAGAACGGGATGCGTGAGTACCGAGGAAATTACAAGAAGCTGGAGAAAGGGGATATCCTTGTCATTGAAGGAATCCACGCACTCAACGACAAGATGTCCGAGTCTCTGCCGACGAGCTCGAAGTTCAAGATTTATATCAGCGCGCTCACGAGCATGAACATTGATGCACACAACCGAATCCCTACGACCGATGCCAGACTGATCCGGCGCATGGTCAGGGATGCGAGAACGAGGGGAACCTCCGCACAGGGGACAATCCGGATGTGGCCGAGTGTCCGAAGAGGGGAGGAGGAGAACATTTTCCCGTATCAGGAGAGTGCAGATGCGTTCTTTAACTCCGCATCGCTCTATGAGCTCGCCGTTTTGAAGCAGTTTACGGAGCCTCTGTTGTACAGCATTCCAAAGGACGATGAGGAGTACTACGAGGCGAAGCGTCTCCTGAAATTTTTGGAGTATTATTTGGGCGTGAGCAGTGAAAATCTTCCGAACAATTCGATTGTAAGGGAGTTTGTCGGAGGAAGCTGCTTTAACGTATAGAAACATATGAGTAGGACAAATGATCGCGGCTGTCAGACCGAAAGGTGGCAGGTGAGGAAAGTCCGGGCTTCACAGGGCAGGATGCCGGATAACGTCCGGTGGAGGTGACTCCAAGGCCAGTGCAACAGAAATGTACCGCCACAAGGCTTTTGCCTGAGAGAAAGGGATTCCCTTTCGTGGTAAGGTTGGAAGGGTAGCTTAAGAGACTACCGCCCCTTTGGCAACAAAGGGGGCACATGTAAACCCCTTCCGAAGCAAGACCGAAAAGAAAACGATGCAGCTGCCCGCTGCGTTTTCAGGTGGGTCGCTTGAGACTGCCGGCAACGGCAGTCCTAGATAGATGATCATTCAACGACATAACCCGGCTTATCGTCCTGCTCATAAAAAAGGAATCAGTTATGCTATTCAATTCACTTGCATTTGCGATATTTTTACCGGTAGTATTTTTCCTCTATTGGGCAATACCCGATCGGTACCGTGTATACCTGCTGTTTCTGGCAAGCTATTATTTTTATATGAGCTGGAATGCAAAGTACGTGGTGCTGATTCTTTTTACGACTGTCATTTCTTATGCAGCCGCACTGCTGATCTCGAAAGCGGTTTCCGGACGGCTTAAGCTTGTGCTTCTGACAGGGGCTTCGGCTGCCGGTCTGGGTGTGCTTTTTTTCTTTAAATACCTGGAGCTGTTTGAAAATATGCTCGCCCGCACGGCGGGACTTTTCGGCGTGACAATCCATCCGGTGACGTTAGGTCTGATGCTTCCGGTGGGTATTTCGTTTTACACCTTTCAGACAATGAGTTATGTCATCGATGTGTACAGGGGAGAGGTCAAGGCGGAGCGCAATTTTATTACCTATGCGGCGTTTGTCTCCTTTTTTCCGCAGCTGGTCGCAGGACCGATTGAGAGGACGGGAAATCTGCTGCCTCAGATCAAGCAGGAAAAGCATTTCTCCTACGAGCAGTCGGTGATGGGGCTGAAGCTGATGGCGTGGGGCTTTTTTAAAAAGCTGGTCATTGCAGACAATCTGGCGGTCTATGTGGATGCAATCTACAGCGAGCCGCAGTACCATCAGGGCTTGAGCCTGATTGCAGCTACGTTGTTTTTTACCGTTCAGATTTATTGTGATTTTTCGGGCTACTCCGATATTGCCATCGGAACCGCCGGTCTGTTCGGCATTGATTTGATGAAAAATTTTGCCAGCCCGTATTTTGCAGGCTCCTTAAAGGAGTTCTGGAGCCGCTGGCATATTTCCTTATCGACATGGTTTCGGGATTATGTGTACATTCCACTCGGCGGAAACCGGAAGGGCAAGGTAAGAAAGGCGCTGAACCAGATTCTCACGTTTGCGGTCAGCGGTCTGTGGCACGGCGCAAATTATACGTTTCTTGTGTGGGGGCTTTGGCACGGCATCGGACAGGTGCTGGAGAACCTGCTGCGAAAGAAAAAGAGATGGATTTCTACCTTTCTCTTTGTTGCGGCGGCGTGGGTCTTTTTCCGGGCGCAGAGCCTGTCTGAAGCAGTATACATATTCGGGCATATGTTTACCGGTATTACCGCTCCTGTTTCGTATGTCGTAAACGGAATTCAGGATCTGGGCATAAAGCCGGTGGACGGAGCTGCACTGCTTGCTGCGCTCACTTTGCTCGGTGTGCATGATTATGTGGCGCAGAGGGAGAATCCGTTTGTTTTGCTGGGACGGCTTCCGAAATGGGGAAGAACTGCGGTCTATTATTGCTTCCTTTTGTTTGTGCTGCTGTTTGCATCCTTTAACGCAAAAGAGTTCGTATATTTTCAGTTTTAGCTATTGGGGCAGGCAATTACAGTTTCGGCTAAATAGGTAATAGATTCGAATAAAGGATTACAGATTCAGTGAAAAGATAATAGATTCGAATAGAGAATTACAGATTCAGTGAAAAGGTAATTGCCTT
>JAFUZE010000166.1 GCA_017476765.1 Lachnospiraceae bacterium | reverse complement strand
GCAACATACGCTTTGCAGCCTTCTCATGCTCCCGGCTGACAAAAATCTCATGTTGCTCCTCTTTCTCGTCGTAGGCGACGTACGCTTCGGAAATCTCATTGGATTTCAAGAACGCTGTCATTGCGGTCAGTTCCTTTTCCCCGCCGAAATAAATGGCAACCGGAATCTCCTCCAAAGAGTCCACCAGCGCCACCTTACAATCTGCGCAGGTCGTATACCCTTCCTTATACTCGTTTTTGCAAATCGGACACCACGGCATCTTGTCCATCCTCCTATCCTGTTAGGTTGCTATACATTATAGATTGTCTACTCCTCATAATCAAAGCAGGTGCGGTCGCAGGTAACGCTCTTAATATATTTGCCTGCTTCCACATGCATCGGATGCACCTGATATCCGTTTAGATCCTCCACGGTCTCAAACACGGAAAGCAGCGCCAGATCGCGGTTGCTCGATGCAAGCTCATTTCTTTTTACTTCAATCGAAACAGCGCCATGCGCATGCGGTTTGATTTCCTCAAGCTTTTGCTTGATTATTTCTCCCGCCTGCTGCTTCTCCTCCGCAGTCATTCCCTCCTTAAAATTCCAGCATACAATATGATGTACCATAGAAACTCCTCCCTTTGATGTAAGAAAAATTGGCAGCCGTGAAACGCTTCGTGCCCCGGACGGATAGGTACAGCATAACGAAATTCGGGCTCCAAGCGGTGGCTGAGTTGCTCTCATTTTCATTATTTTGTACCTATATATCGGAGCAGGAATCTCACAGCCAACTGATTAAGAAAGAACAAGCGGAACGCAGACGGTTCCGCTCGCTTTGTCTTAGTGGTATTTGTTATTTCTGTGATAAATATTCATGAATTCCCTTTGCTGCCGCTTTGCCCGCACCCATAGCGAGAATCACGGTTGCAGCTCCCGTTACGGCATCTCCGCCGGCGTATACGCCTTCCTTTGTCGTCTTGCCGTGCTCCTCGTCTGCCACAATACATTTCCACTTGTTGACCTCAAGACCTTTGGTCGTGGAGGAAATGAGCGGGTTCGGTGAGGTTCCGAGTGACATAATGACGGTATCTACATCGATGACGAAGTCTGAGCCCTCGACAACGACCGGACGTCTTCTTCCGGACTCATCCGGCTCACCGAGCTCCATCTTCACGCACTTAATGCCGTTTACCCAGCCGTTCTCATCGGCAAGGATTTCCACAGGATTCGTCAGAAGGTCAAAGATGATGCCCTCCTCCTTTGCGTGATGAACCTCCTCCACTCTTGCAGGAAGCTCCTCCTCGCTTCTTCTGTACACAATATGAACCTCGCTGCCGAGACGAAGCGCCGTTCTGGCAGCATCCATCGCCACATTACCGCCGCCGACGACAGCAACCTTCTTTCCTCTCATGATCGGCGTGGTGGAATCATCATCAAACGCCTTCATCAGATTGCTTCTGGTCAGGTACTCATTCGCAGAGAATACACCGTTCGACTGTTCCCCCGGAATACCCATAAACTTAGGCAGACCTGCACCCGAACCGATAAATACGGCGTCAAAGCCTTCCTCATCCATCAATTCATCGATCGTCGTCGATTTGCCGATGACAACGTTCGTCTCAATCTTGACACCCAGAGACTTTACGTTCTCTATCTCTGCCTTTACGACCTTTTCCTTCGGGAGACGGAACTCCGGAATCCCATACACAAGTACACCGCCAGTCTCATGCAGTGCCTCAAAGATCGTCACATCGTAGCCAAGCTTTGCCAGATCTCCGGCACAGGTAAGACCCGCAGGTCCGGAGCCGATGACAGCGACCTTCTTATTCAGCTTTTCCTTTGCTCCCGTCGGTTTGATTCCGTTCTCTCTTGCCCAGTCCGCAACGAAACGCTCCAGCTTACCGATGGAAATCGGGTCGCCCTTAAAGCCGCGGATACACTTTCCCTCGCACTGGGTCTCCTGCGGGCAAACGCGTCCGCAGACAGCAGGAAGTGCACTGGACTCGCTGATAATCTGATATGCCTCCTCGATATTTCCGAGCTTTACCTGCTCGATGAAACGCGGAATGTCGATCGAGACCGGACAGCCGGTAATACATCTGGCATTTTTGCAGTTGATGCATCGCTCTGCCTCACACATCGCTTCTTCCTTGTTATATCCAAGACAAACCTCGTCAAAATTTGTTGCACGCTCTTTCGCATCCTGCTCTCTGACAGGAACTCTCTTTAATACGTCCATTCTTTCTACCCTTTCTATCTATCTTTTCGCAAAACCATCTGCTTTTTTTGTTATATCTTCGCCAATCGCAGCTGCCGCTTTGTCATATCCTTCGCCAATCGCAGCTGCCGCTTTGTCGTATCCTTCGCCAAATCGCAGCTTTATCGCATGATAACTGTTTGCACAATATGTATCTGCTTAACAGTTTCCGCAGCCGCCGTGATGTGTATCGCCCTCCTGGACTTTCAGCATATCGCGCCCTTCCTTCGTCTTGTACATCGTCTGGCGTCTCATCGCCTGATCGAAATCGACTAAGTGTCCGTCAAACTCCGGGCCGTCCACACAGGCAAACTTTACTTCCCCGCCGACTGTCAGGCGGCATGCACCGCACATTCCCGTGCCGTCTACCATGATCGGGTTCATCGATACGATCGTCGGTATCCCGAGCTCCTTCGTCGTCAGACAGACAAATTTCATCATGATCATCGGACCGATGGCGACGCATCTGTCGTATGTCTTTCCTTCCTTCTCCACCAGATCCTTTAATGTGACCGTAACCATACCGCTTCTGCCATAGGAGCCGTCGTCGGTCGTCACATACAGATTTCCGGCAACTGCCTCCATATCCTTTTCATAAATGAGCAGATCCTTCGTCTTTGCACCGATGATTACGTCCGCATCGATGCCGTTCTCATGCAGCCACTTCACCTGCGGATAGACCGGCGCAGTTCCGAGACCTCCCGCAACAAAAATAATTTTCTTTTTCTTTAATTCCTCCAAGTCCTCGTGAACAAACTCCGACGGCTGTCCCAACGGTCCCACAAAATCCCGGAAGGAATCGCCTGCCTTTAAATCCCGCATTTTCCATGTGCCGGCACCGATCGTCTGGACAACCAGCGTAATGGTACCCTTCTCTCTATCATAATCACTGATTGTGAGAGGAATTCTCTCATCGTCATCGGAAACCCTCACGATGACAAACTGACCCGGAAGGCATGCCTTTGCCACTCTCTTTGCCTCTACCTCAAAGAGATAAATATTCGTAGTCAATTCCTCTGCTCTTAAAATTTTATACATTTTCTACCTCCTAATCATACATGCGCTGCTTCCTGTGCGCATTGACGCTGTGGTCAGGCACCTGTGGAACGCATCATATTCTTCTACTCTAAATAGTTATCTTACACATATTTACATAAAAACGCAAGATTTTTATGCCGGTCAAAGGGCGGACTAGTTAAACGATTCCACGACGTAATAGCCGGCATAATTGGTCGATGCCCTGTAAATTTCATTTGTCTCAATATTGACCGCATACTGATTGCCGGTCTTTGACCTCGTCTGATCCATCTCCGTCATATATTCCGTAATCAGATAAAAAATCTGGTCATTTTCCGTAAAAGCGCTCTTGAGTTCATATTCCTTGTAGGATGTCATCCCCATCACATGCCCCTGCATATCCATGATGCTTCCGTTTTGAATCAGCGCCTGTTTCAGGAGCACGAGCGCAACCTCGGTAGAGAGCGTCGTATTCAGCTGCAGATCGTATTCCCTCGTTGCGATATGGCTGGCAACGCCCTCGTCATTGTACATGACGAATTTGAATACACTGTGTCCCAAAGGCATCGGAATCGGCACAAGATACGGGTTGCTGTTCCGCGAAGGCTCCGTGCCGTCCGTCGTATAATAAATCTCAAAATCACCGCCGAGAAATGTCTCGATCATCTGCGGTGTGTAATACGTTCCGGATTCCACGCTGATTTCAGGCTCGTCAGGCGTCGCAAGCTCAATGACATACATCGCACTTGCCACCTCCGAGGAGACCCCGTAACCATTGATAAAAATTGCCTGAACCTGATACGTTCCTCCGTCAAGCTGAATCGGACCGAGATATTTCTCCGACGAAGCATCCGGCATCGTCCCATCAAGCGTGTAATACACCTCTCCGTTGCCCGCTGCGAGGATCTTGAGGGACAGGATGGAATCATATGTTCCTTCCTCCTCGCTGAATTGCGGCTCTGCAGCCGTATAATCCTGAAACTGCTCGACAATCGACATATCGCTGCATTTTTTTAACAGCTCATTGATCTTATCGTACGCTTTCTTCTCCTCGTACAGTGCAATCAGGGGCTTGTAGGCATTCACATATGTGACATCATTGGCAAGCAGCTCCTCCAGAATCTCCTGTGCCTCCGTCTCCTCCCCCATGTCAATATAACAGGCAGCAAGGAGCATTTTGGCATCTGAGCTGTTCGGGGCAATCTGGGCTGCCCGAAGGACATGCTTTACCGCCTCCTCATAGTTTTCATTTGTGTAAGCTTTATCTGCCGCCTGCATCTGATAATCATAAGAATGATATTCGGAAATACTCCGGATGATAAAAATCAGGCATACCAGGAAAAGTGCAATCCCGACCCCGAAGGCAGCAAAATAATAGTTTTTAAATTTTTTATTTGAACCGGCGTCTTCTTTGCCGTTCTCCTTGTCGTCTTTGTCCCCCGCCTCCTGCGGATCATCAAACAATTCCTTCACATTGTCAAGAGACTTTTGCATATGATCCTCGATCTCAGGTTCAAAAACAGGGACCATCTGGATTTCCTTACCACATGTTTCGCAAAAGACATTGCCTTCCTTTAATGGCTCCCCACAAAAAGGACAATCCATATCACACACTCCATTCTAAATGGTGATGACTACTGCGCATGTCGTTCCCAAACGATGCTACAGCTGCTTTGACAAAACAGCGCTTTCTACACAATTATTCATGAGCATTGCGATCGTCATCGGTCCGACACCACCCGGAACCGGCGTGATCGCACTGCAATGCGGCATAACCGCATCAAAATCCACATCTCCGCAAAGCTTGCCGCCCTCGTTTCTGTGGATTCCCACGTCGATAACAACAGCGCCTTCCTTTACATATTCAGGCGTAATCATCTTCGGCTTTCCGACTGCAACAATCAGAATATCTGCCCGTTTGCAGACCTCTTTTAAGTTCTGTGTACGGGAATGCGCCACGGTAACGGTCGCATTTTCCCGAAGCATGAGCAGACTCATCGGCTTGCCGACAATGTTGCTCCTGCCGATCACAACACATTCCTTCCCCTCGATTGCGATGCCGGAACGTTTGAGCAGCTGTATAATTCCCGCAGGCGTGCAGGATACATAGCCCTTTTGTCCGATGCAGAGCCTGCCGACACTCTGCGGATGAAATCCATCCACATCCTTTGCGGGCGAAATCGTTTCAATGACCTTATTTTCATCAATATGCGCCGGAAGGGGAAGCTGCACAAGAATACCGTTTACCTTGCTGTCCGCATTCAGCTTTTCAATGAGCGAAAGCAGCTCCTCCTGCGTCGTGCTCTCCGGGAGCTCATAGGCAAGTGACTCGATTCCTACAAACGCACACGCCTTCTTTTTGTTTCCGACATAAACGCTCGAAGCCGGATCGTCTCCGACCTGGATCACAGCAAGGCACACCTGAGTGCCCTCCGTCTTCATGGCAGCTACTTTTTCCTTCAGTTCCTCTTTAATTGTCGCAGAAATTGCTTTTCCGTCAATGATTTGTACCATCCTGTAACTCCTTTTTTCTTCCGAGCCAAAGACCATGCGCCTGTCAGCTCCTCCTTTTAAGCTCATTAAGTTTCTAAAACAGCCCTGTGATCCTGCCGCTCTCATCTACATCAATGCCAAAGGCGGCAGGCTGCTTCGGGAGTCCCGGCATAGTCATGACCGCCCCGGTCAAAACAACGACAAAGCCCGCTCCCGCAGAGACATAAGCTTCACGGACGTTGATTTCAAATCCTGTCGGGCGGCCGAGCAGCGAAGGGTCATCCGACAACGAATATTGATTTTTGGCGATGCAGACCGGGCAGGAGCCAAAGCCCAGCTCCTCCAGCTTCTGAAGCTGCCGCAGCGCCGCCGGCGCATAGGTAACACCGTCCGCACCGTAAATTTCTTTTGCAACAGTCTCAATCTTTTCCTTTAAAGACATTGCATCCTCATAGAGAGGACTGAAATAGCTCTCTTTGTTTTCTAATGTATACAGCACCTGATTGGCGAGCTCTATACCGCCCTCTCCGCCATGCTCCCACACGGTTGACAAGGCAAATTCACAGCCCCGCTTCTCGCAGAAGCCGCGGACAAATTCCGTTTCCGCCTGCGTGTCGGTGACAAACGAATTTAAGGTGACAACGATCGGAACGTTGTATTTCTGAATACTCTCAATGTGCTTCTCCAGATTGACGATTCCTTTTTTCAGTGCCTCCAGATTCTCCCCGCTTAAATCAGCCTTTGCAACACCGCCGTTGTATTTCAGTGCCCGGACGGTTGCGACGAGCACGACCGCATCCGGTTTCAGATTACCGATCCGGCACTTGATATCAAAGAATTTTTCCGCACCGAGGTCTGCGCCAAAGCCCGCCTCCGTAATGACATAATCCGCCATTTTGAGAGCCGCCTTCGTCGCACGCACGCTGTTGCAGCCATGCGCAATATTCGCAAACGGACCTCCGTGTACGAGCGCCGGCGTATGCTCCAGCGTCTGAATGAGATTCGGCAAAAGGGCATCCTTTAAAAGTGCCGCCATCGCACCGACCGCCTTCAGATCTGCTGCGGTAACCGGCTTTCCCTCATAATCATATGCGACAATAATCCTGCCAAGCCGCCGCTTTAAGTCCTGCATATCCTCCGCAAGGCACAAAATTGCCATGATCTCGGATGCAACCGTGATGACAAAGTGATCCTCCCGGACAAAGCCGTCCGTTTTCGCGCCAAGACCGATCACCACGTTGCGCAGGGCGCGGTCGTTCATATCAAGACAGCGCTTCCAGACAACCTGTCGCGTGTCGATGCCGAGCGCATTTCCCTGATGGATATGGTTGTCGAGAATTGCCGCAAGCAGATTGTTGGCGGATGTAATCGCATGAAAGTCCCCGGTAAAATGGAGATTCAGATCCTCCATCGGTACGACCTGTGCATATCCGCCGCCCGCAGCGCCGCCCTTAATGCCAAAGCACGGACCTAAAGACGGCTCCCGAAGTGCAATCACTGCCTTCTTGCCGAGCTTGGCAAACGCCTGCCCGAGACCGACTGTCGTCGTCGTCTTTCCCTCTCCTGCCGGAGTCGGATTGATTGCCGTGACAAGCACCAGCTTTCCATCCGGTCGATCCTTGATGGAGCTTAAGCAGGCATCGCCAAGCTTTGCCTTATATCTGCCATACAGTTCCAGATCATCCTCCGTCAGTCCAAGCTGTTCCGCCACCTTGACAATCGGTTCTAATTTTGCTTCCTGTGCAATCTCAATATCTGTCTTCATATCTGATACCTGCCTAAAACACACATTCCTTTCTTCCCAAAATACGCATACGCCGCTTATGCCGTTCCCTGCTGTTTTCTCTCATCACGACCCTGCATTCACCAATTCCTCGAACTGCTCCTGTGTCATGAGCACCTTGCGCGGCTTGGTTCCTTCCTCCTCGCCGACAACCCCTGCCTCCGCAAGCTGATCCATGATTCTTGCGGCGCGGTTAAAGCCGATCTTGAACACTCTTTGCAGCATACCGATCGATGCCTTATCCTTTTCGATAATGAACGTTCCGGCATCGTAGAAATACACATCCCGCTCCGAGCCGGCATCCTGACCGAACACGCCTGCGCCGGACGCAGTTGCGCTCGCAGTAATCTTCTGTTCCACGTCGGAAGCGTACGCGGCCTCACCGCATTGTCCTTTCAAAAACTCCACGACCTGTGAAACCTCCTTATCCGAGACGAATGCCCCCTGCACTCTGGCAGGCTTTGACATTCCCTGGGGATAAAACAGCATATCACCCTTGCCGAGCAGCTTTTCCGCACCGTTCATATCCAGAATCGTCCTCGAATCCACACCGGAGGATACGGCAAACGCGATTCGGCTTGGCATATTTGCCTTAATCAGACCGGTGATGACATCGACGGAAGGCCGTTGTGTTGCAATGACGAGATGGATTCCGGCAGCTCTTGCAAGCTGTGCCAGCCGGCAGATGGATTCCTCCACCTCACCCGGTGCCACCATCATCAGATCGGCAAGCTCATCGACGATAATGACGATCTGCGGCATTTTCTCCGGAAGAGGCTGCCCGTCATTCGTCTCCATCTGCTCTATTTTCTTGTTGTATTCATCAATTTTTCTTACATTGTAATCCGCAAATTTCTTGTACCGGTCTGTCATCTCCGCCACACCCCAGTGGAGAGCGCCGGCTGCCTTTTTCGGGTCTGTCACAACCGGAATCATCAGATGCGGAATACCGTTATACACACTGAGCTCAACGACCTTAGGGTCGATCATGATCAGCTTCACATCATCCGGGCTGGACTTATATAACAGGCTCATGATCAGCGTGTTGATACAGACACTCTTGCCCGATCCGGTTGCGCCGGCAATGAGAAGATGCGGCATTTTGGCAATATCGGTAACGACCGTCTGCCCCGCAATATCCTTTCCGACGGCAAATGCCAGATTCGAATCAAACTTCTGAAACTTCGGCGACTCCAGCAAATCCCGGAAAGCCACTGCGGCATTCTCCTTGTTCGGTACCTCGATGCCGATTGCCGCCTTGCCCGGTATCGGAGCCTCAATACGGATATCCGTTGCCGCCAGATTCAGCTTGATATCATCCGACAGACCTACAATTTTGCTGACCTTTACGCCCTGCTCCGGCTGGAGCTCATAGCGGGTCACCGCAGGACCCTGGCTGATATCGGTGATTGTGACGTTGACACCGAAGGTCTATAACGTCTCCTGAAGGTGCAGCGCCGTCTCCTTTAGCTGCTTTTCCGAATCTTTATTGGCGGAATGATCGCCCTTTTTGAGCAGATCAAGCGGCGGGAACACATACTCCTTTTTCGGCACGATTTCCGCCTGCTTCTGAATATCCTCGGAAATATCCAGCTCCTTTTCCGTGACTGTGACCTTTTCCTTAGAAGCATTGTACTCCATAGAAGCCGACGTTGCAACTGTTGTGTCCTTCGCCTCGCTTTGCACGACCGGTTCCGAAGGCTCCGGCATGCTTCGCATCGTCTGTCCCGAAGCCGCTGCCATACTCCGTCCGGTCTGCTTCACAGCTTCCGCCATGCCTTGTCCGGTCTGCTCCATCGTTAAGCCGCCGGTCTGTGCAGCCCGTGCGGTATCCTCCCTGCTGTCCTCGGAAAGTCCCCGGATATGTATATGTGCGAGCGGATCCTCCTGAGCCCCGGCTGTTTTTGCTTCCGGCTCCCGAACCGGCTCTGACAGCTCCGTCACGCTGCGGACTGCCTTTTGTCCGCCTGCCGCATCGGCTCTTTGTGCGCGTTTCGCAGACGCTGTTTTTCCGACTCCTCCCGCCGCTGCTTCCGGTATCGTCAGCTCGTGAATGTCCTGTGTCTCCTCCGTCCTCGGTATGGTCGTATCAAGGGCGACGCCGCTCACCTTCATCTCCGAACGCTTCGGCAGTCTTTCCTGCTCCTGAAGCTCCTGTTCGCGAAGCAGACGCTCCTGTCTGCGCCTCTCCCGAAGCTCACGCCGGTAGGCAGCATCATCCTGCGCCGTCTCATACACCTTGCGCGATCCCTTTTTCACCCCGTTTAAAAACGATTTTTCTGTCACAATCACAAGACAGATAATGCATAAAATCAGCAAAATGATAACCGTTCCGACCATGCCGAACACGGTGTGCAGCGCCTTTGCAAGAATCGTCCCGATGACTCCGCCGCCTTTTCCTGCTTTGGAAAATTCATAGTAATCCCTTGCGGTGCTTCCGCATTTGTCAATGCCGCCCGCCAAAGCCGCCGTAATGTCGGCGAGCAAAAACAGGATCACACCCGCCCAGAGCTTGAACTGTGCCTGAAGAAGCCCCTGATTGATATAGCCGAAGATGACTGCCAGAAACAGAAGGAGCGGAGCTGCATATGCAAGCACGCCGAAAATGCCGAACTCCACGCCGCTTAAGACATTCCCGAAGGTACCGATGATGCTCTTTTTTGTCCCGTCTGCCGCAGTTACCTTAAAATTGCAAAGCGTCAGGAGAATGCTGCACGCAAAGAAAAGCAGCGTAAAGATTTCCTCTCTCATCCGGTACTGCTGCTCTAAACGCTCCCTCTCTGCTGCGCTCATGCGCTTTTTTGTTGTTGTCTTTTTCCCTGAACCCGCTTTTGATTTTCGTTTCTGATTGGTCTGAACCGTTTTGCGGTTGCTGTTTCCAGCCATTTATTTCACTCCATTACTGTAGACTGTCTGTTTTTCCTGTGCATCAATACTTTTACGCAATCTTAATCAGTATAGCACAAAAACGAAAAATTGTACAGTCCGACGTTGTCTCCTTCGGAGCAATCGCCTAATCTTTCCTCTCATCTCCCATGTGCTTCCGATGCTCTATATAACTCTTCGGAGCACCGGAAGCTGTTTACGGAGCAGTGGCAGAATTAAGCGGTTTTACTTTTTTCTTAGCGCTTGTCTTGGAATAAAGCTTACGCCCGGCGGAATCGGTTTTGTAAGCATAGACCTGCACATAATAGCGCTTATTCGCCTTTAATTTTTTGATTACCGCCGAGGTCTTTTGGCTCCCTGCATCGAGTTTTTTGGCGCTCTTCATATTGGATTTGAGGGAGTAGCGGATTTCATAGCCTTCCGCACCGGAAACTTTTTTCCATGTGACCTTACATGCTTTTTTCTGTGCCTTTACCTTTACGTTTTCTACTTTGCCCGGCGCTTTCACCTTCGTCCACTGCGCATAATAGACCGCATCCCCTGTAACCTTGGTCTTTTCGGAGATCTTACTTCCTTTGGAGCTTTCGGTATACCACCCTTTTAACCGATAATTTTTCTTTGTCACTGCAGGCAGTGTGCCGATTTCATCTCCGGCTTTGATGGTTGCCGTTTGAATGGTCTTGCCGCCGTTTTTGAACGTGACAACATATACGGCAGAGGAGGAATTGCCGCCTGTATAAGCCACGCCGGTCTGGTCTGCCGGATTACCGGAAGCTCCGCTTCCATCGCCCGAAAGCTTTCCGTCCGGGACATCACCGCCGCTCTCACCGCCAGACAGACTGCCGGACGCATCCGGCTTGTTGCCGGAAGAAACCTCTCCCGAAGCATCATTGCCATCTCCCTCTTCCGTCAATCTTGGAATCGTCACATCGCTGCCCAAGACACGATAGCCGCATACGCTGCACTCTTTATGCTAAACACCATTCTCATACAGCGACGGCTCCCTGCTAACAACCCACTCAAAGGTATGCGGCTGGGCATCGATATACTCATCGCAGTAAGGGAAGCTGCATTTGCGGAAATGTACCTCATCATTATAACCATTATTGATACCATAATTTGCGGCATTCCACGAATAATTGGAGTATTCCTCGGAATAGGAATGGATATGTCCGACTGCTTCCCCTAAATCATTCGGATATTTGTAGCCGCAGACCGTACATTCCTGATGTCTCCAGCCGTTTCTCTCTGTCGTCGGCTCGGTATCATAGACCCAGTCCATCGTATGCGCGGCTTCATCCTGCCTGTCACCGCAGTTGCTGCAGACCCTGTAATGGGTGTCCTCATCATAACGGTCTATATAATTGTGTCCGGTTGCCGGATATATAAATGCCAACGGCTCTGCAATCAGATGCGTTCCGTAGTAATTTTCCCACAAACCGCAGCTGCACTCGTAATGCTTTACCCAGCCGTCCTCCGTACAGGTTGCCTTCTTTTCCTCTACAAGAGTATTGACCCAAAAAGTATGCTTGTGCAAAGATTCATCCGGCAATACCGCAATCGGTGTATTGAGCTCACATTGATATCCGCAGACCGTGCACTCCTTATGCTGCAGACCGGTCTCCTCTGTCGTCGGAGCCCTGTCCACAACCCATATCAGGTCATGCCCATGCATATCTGTATAAGCTTCGCCGCAAG
>JAFUZE010000015.1 GCA_017476765.1 Lachnospiraceae bacterium | reverse complement strand
CTTATGGACGCATTGTTCGGCAATCCTTATATCCGCATGTCGTTTCGTATGGCGGATCGAAAGCCTGCAGTGAATGTTCTGATTACGGTGCTGTTTGTCCTATGGTGCAAAGGCAGGAGGCGGGAGAGCAGTGGGCGGCCGCCTTTTATAACGGCACTGGTCGGAGGTATTCTGATTTTGCAGTTAAACGAGATCGAACTGATCTTTCTGCTTGTATATGCCGCAATGTATTACATTTTTATCATTCTTGGGAAAAGTGCCCAAAAAAGGCTTGTGATAAAAACAGTAAGCAATTATAATGAAAGCACAGAAAATACAGAAAAGGGGAGTAGTGTGATGAATGGTAAGCTAAGATGGATTCTGAGAATTGTGATAGCCGTTATTTTTGTAATTGGCGGAATTGTATATCTGACGCAGCAGGAGTGGCTCTTCGCATGTTTGTTCGTGGCTGTGGGACTGGTGTTCGGATATCGCGCCATCAAGGATAAAAAGCAGGAGAACTGATTATGCTGGAAGTCAAAAACCTTTCCGTTTGGTATACAAAAGACAGACCCGTGATTTGTCATGCGGACGTAACACTCAAAGATCATCAGGTGGTGGGACTGCTCGGCGTAAATGGCGCGGGTAAGACGACGCTCATCAATACGCTCAGCGGGGTTCATACAGAGTTTGAAGCGGAGCAGATTTTGCAGGACGGTGCCCGGATCGGATTTTCGGACGATGCGTTTAAGCGGAGGCGCTACACGGTCTTTACGGAGGAGCAGGCGTTCGGGTACTGGTCCTTTTCGGAATACAAAAAATATATGGAAAAGGTGTATCAGACAAGGCTGGATGAGCAGTATGTACAGTATCTGGTCGAGGGCTTCCGCTTTCAGGAATACCGGGAGCAGTACATGAACAAGCTGTCCACGGGAAATCGGAAGAAAGTGTTCCTCATTCTAGGATTTGCCCTGCGGCTGCCGCTGCTGATTCTGGATGAGCCTCTGGACGGTCTGGATTTCGGAGCCGCCGAATTTCTGTATGAGGTTCTCCGAGGACATAAGAGCTGCGGAAGCGTCCTGATGAGCTCCCATATTGCGGAGAGCATCGAGATGACCTGCGATGAGGTGCTGCTTTTGAATCAGGGCGTGATGACAAGCAAAGAGATACAGGATGGCACGGATATCCGCAAAGAGGTAAAGGAGTGGCTGCGGGATGGCGACTAAAGTATTCCTCCGGGATTTTATGACTCCGAAAAAAATAAGGAATTATCTGATTGCGGTTGTTGTGTTCGGTGGGCTTATCTTTTCACTGTCCGGGGGCGGGGAGAGCTTTGTGCTCAGCGATTCTGCCGGCGGCATGATTGGAATCGGCATTGCTTTTACGTCCACTGCCTATGTGATTTACACCTATTCCACATGGGATAAGATCAGGCTGTATGTGGCACTTCCGATCGGGAAATGGAAGCTGCTTGGCGGATATTTTCTCGCCTTGTGGCTTTGCACGCTGCTCCAGAGGATGTCCTTTGTCATTCTTGTTCTGGCAGTATTCGGGAAGCATGTGTGGGAAAATGTCTGTCTCCTTCTGCTATCTTCCGGAGCAGCCGTTCTCATCAATATCGGAATACTGCTCGGAAGAAATGCAAAGAGAAGAGGGCTTGTCTTTGCTAATGTAGCTCTGCTTCTCCTTTTGCTCGCCCTGCAGCTTCCCTGTTTTGCATTCCGGGAAAAGCTGCTGTTTTCGGTGTCGGCGGGATTGGCAGCAGCTGCGCTTTGGATACCATGCAGGGAGACCGATCTGATTCTTCGGCATCAGCCCGGAAAAACTGCCTGCCGCAACAGGAGAATTGTCAATTACTTTCTGCGGACCATGCTGGCGGAGAAAATTTATATGGTAAATACCGTGTGCATTTTTGCGTTTCTCATAGTTTTATGTATCGCCGGCAGGAGCAATCCGATCATGTGGAATGTCGCATGGTGTGTCGGAGCGGTCAATACGCCGCTTTTGACGATGCTGTCTGCCGATGTGTGGACCTCGAGGCAGATTGTCATGCTTCCCGGCAGAAATAATAATCTATATGCGCAGTACGCGGTATTTTTAGGCGGTTATTTTGTTCTCGTGAATCTGGCGCTTGTTCTGGGAAGATATCTGATCGTGGGAGAAGCCGGGATTTCCGATTTTTTGATGGCTGCCATACTGGCTGCTGTCGAGACGGGGGCAGCCGTTTTTATGGAAAAGAACGGTCGGATCACCGGATGGCAGACAAAGCAGGAGCTTTGGAAAAATCCGCGAAAATATGTGTTGCCGCTTATTATCTTTGCGCTTGTCTCGGTCAGGTATCTGCTGCGGCTGTAAAAGATTTGTAGCAAAAAAGACGGATACGAAGCGGATTTTAAGGCTTGTCCACTGCATATCCGTCGGCATGTATCAGTTATGGAAGGCGCCGTGTGCGAGAACCGTATGTACGGCGCTGTGCAAGGACGGGGGTTAGTTACCGCCTCCTACCTGATCTGCTTGCAGCTTAGCGAGGAATGCCTCCGAGCGTTGCGGCGGCAAAGGAACTGGTGAGTGCAACCGGGCTCATCAGAATCTTACCCGTACCGCGGTACACATTGACGAGACCTTCACCGCTCGCAGCAGAGCCGATCAGTGTTTTGCTCGAACGTTCTACGGTAAATTGGAGCGAGGACGACCAGCACACTGCCATGCTTCCGTCGATCTTGATTACATCATTCTGCATCTCGATCTCGATCAGCTCCTCTCTCGGCACATTGCTTTCCAGTACGGCAATGCCGTTGCCGCGCATACAGAGATTGAACAAGCCTTCGTTGCCGGCTACGGCGGAGGACAGTGTGGAGCGCGCAATGACATCCCTGCTCACGCTTCCGTCACACGCAAGGAACATGCCGTCCTCCACGACAAGACCGCTTCCCCACGATGCCACATCCTCAAGCAGCAGATGCTTATAGGTCGGCTCCAGCATCAGGAGTCCGTCGCCCACATACTCCGGTTTGATCGCAGATTCCTTCGTCACCATTCCTTTAACCATCTTGCCGAGAAAGTCTCCGGCACCTTTGACGCCGGTCGTCGCCTCTACCTCACCTGCAAACCATTGCATGGCGCCTGCCTGAATGACGATACTGTTTGAACCATTCAGTGAGCACAGAACCTGCCGCCTGCGCACACCCATCCGCTGCATAAAGTATTCGGTCTGCGCATTGCTCATGGATACGCTGGCATCGCGCACATACTCTAATATACTGAAGTTTCCTTTTGTTTCCACGATTTTTCTCACATCGTTTTCAAGTTTCACGTTCATCATAAGTTTGTCCTCCAACTCTGTGTCAACTATACTTTGTGTTTCTATCAAAATAGTACACTCTTTCGAAGGCAATGGCAAGGCAAAGGTAAAGGATATAAAATTTTTTAATTTCTCCCCATAAATTTCCATCCCCCAAACCGTATATTCATTAGAAACAGTTCTTAAGTGAATTGGCTGCGAAAAGGGAGGAAACAAAATGAGGAGAAATTTTTATGACAAAAAAGTGACTTGTGTGATCATGGCGATCGCAATGACGATGAGCCTGCTGACTGGCTGCGGCGGCAAGGAGAAAAGCGGAAATGAAACGGCGACGGTTCTGGATGCGGAGAAAACAGCGGGCGATGCCGCAAGCGCCGGGGATGAGGCTGCAGTGCTGACGGATGAGGTCGTTTACGAAGACGATTATGACGATTACGAGGAAGATGTGGTCTACGACGGCTTCGCAGAAGAAGTGCAGAATGAGCCGCCTGAGATGAGCAGCACTGCGGACGCAGCTTCCTACAGGACGGAGGAGAAACTCGCTTCGATCTACGATCCCGACGATTACATAGGCAATGGCGAGACTTATCAGCAAACGACGGAAAATCCGTTTGTGGACGTGGCAGATCAGCCGCTTTCCACGTTTGCGGCAGATGTGGATACCGCATCCTACTCCAATCTGCGCCGAATGATTAATGAAGGCTGGTATGAGATCGGGGAGATTCCGGCGGATGCCGTGCGCATCGAGGAGATGATCAACTACTTTGATTATGACATCCCGACTCCGAAGAAAAACGAACCGTTTGCCGTCACAGCGGAGATGAATACCTGCCCGTGGGAGGAGGAGCATAAGCTTTTCATGGTCGGAATGCGGACTGAGGATATTGATTTGTCCGATGCGCCGGCGAGCAATCTCGTCTTTCTGATCGACGTTTCCGGGTCGATGTATGACGAGAATAAGCTGCCGCTTTTGCAAAGATCGTTCTGCATACTGGCTGAAAATCTTACGGCGAAAGACCGCATTTCCATTGTGACCTACGCAGGAACGGACGAGGTCGTGCTGGAGGGTGTCAAGGGCAATGAGTACGGCAAAATCAGCAAAGCGATCAACAGCCTTGAGGCAAACGGTGCAACGAACGGCGGAGCCGGAATCCAGACTGCGTATCAGCTGGCGGAGAAATACTTTATCAAGGGCGGCAACAACCGGGTGCTGCTTGCAACCGACGGCGATCTGAATGTCGGTATCACAACACAGACGGGACTGGAAAAGCTCATCGAGCAGGAAAAGCAGAGCGGTGTCTTTTTGTCGGTATTAGGCTTTGGCACGGGCAACATCAACGATGCGAACATGGAGCTTCTGGCAGATAAGGGCAACGGCAATTATTCCTATATCGATTCCGACTTTGAAGCAAACCGGGTATTGGTGCAGGAGCTTGGCTCGACGCTCTTTACCGTCGCTAAGGATGTGAAGCTTCAGGTGGAGTTCAATCCGGACAACGTGGAGAGCTACCGACTGATCGGATATGAGAACCGCACGATGGCGGCAAAGGATTTTAACGATGATAAGAAGGACGGCGGAGAAATCGGAGCCGGACACTGCGTGGCAGCGCTGTATGAGATCGTACCGGCAGGCACCAAGTCCTCCGATCTCCGCTACGGTGAGGAAAAGAACACTTCGGAGAAAAAGACGAAAAGCAAGTATACCGACGAATACTGCACGATCAGCATCCGCTACAAGGAGCCGGACAAGGAGGACAGCAAGCTTCTGACCTATCCGGTGAAGACAAAGGTCGATTCCGCCGTGCCGAGCGATGATTTCCGTTTTGCCGCTTATGTGGCACAGGTCGGCATGCTCCTAAAGGACAGTGCGTACAAGGGAGACAGTGAGATCGGCGAGATTGCAAGGGGACTTTCCGAGATGAACCTCGAGGATGAGAGCAGGAAGGAGTTTGCGGAGCTTGTGAAAAAACTCGATCGGGAAGTGCGATACAGATAACCTTTTTCAGTCAGGAGAAATCTGCTATAATAGTCAGAGGCAGCCGGCGTGTCATGGAGCCGGCTGTCTTTGTGTCGAAAGCTGCACGGGCAGGCACACAGAAGAATAGAGAAAAAGGCAGGGAATGATTTTGTATACGGAAAAGGATTTGGTCAGAGTTGCAAAGCGTGAAAACAATAACAAACGGAAATATTTAGTAGTAAACAGCAGGCAGGCAAAGCATATTCCGGTCAGTCCGCAGCAGGCGATGCAGATGTTTGATTGTCTTGCGGAGCTGCTTGCCGGAGCATATACAGGAGAGCGGCTTCTTCTGATCGGCTTTGCGGAGACGGCAACGGCAATCGGCGTGCGGGCAGCGGTTCGGCTGGGCAGCCTTTATATGCAGACGACGAGAGAGGAGCTGGAGGGCGTCGAATATTTATATTTTACGGAATCACATTCCCATGCGACAGAGCAGAAGCTGGTAAAAACGGATCTCGATCAGGTGATCGGAGAACTCGACCGTGTGATTTTCATCGAGGATGAGGTCACGACCGGCGATACGATACTCAAAATCGTGAACCTGATCAGGAGCACCTACGAGCAGCAGGTGGCTTTTTCGGTTGCATCTTTGCTTAACGGAATGGATGATCAGGCGGTAAAGCGGTATGAAGAACAGCAGATACGACTGCATTATCTGGTAAAAACAGATCACAGCGGCTATACGGAAAGGGCGGAGCGTGCAAAAGGGGATGGGACATATGTCTCCGGGCTCGAGGGGCATGCTATGCCGAAGGTAACGTGTCGGACGCTTACAAATTATATCAATGCGCGCAGACTGACCGCCGGAGCTGTCTATCAGGAAGCCTGCGATGCGCTTTGGGGGCAGCTCCGGGAGCAGATCAGCTCCGTGTGGGCTGCCGGAAGCGGGGAATCCGTACTCGTTTTGGGGACGGAAGAATTTATGTACCCTGCCATCTACATCGGCACTTGTCTGGAACGGGAGGGATTTGCGGTCAAATGCCACGCGACGACGAGAAGCCCGATCGCCGTCAGCACGGAGGAGGATTATCCGCTTCGGACAAGATACGAGCTCAGAAGTATGTACGATGCGGACAGAACGACCTATGTGTATGACATCAGTACATATGACAGGGTACTTGTACTGACCGATGCAAGGAACAATGCAAGCAACGATGCAGGGAGGCGTGAAATAAGCGATGCAAGGGACAGTGCAGGAAATGATACAGGGAACAGTGTAAGGAATGATGCAGGGAACTGTACAAGAAGCGATGTAATAAACGATGCAACGAGCGGAGCGGAAGCCGGAATGCATGATCTGTGCTGTGCCATCGCACAAAACGGCAATTCGGATATTTATGTAGTTGGGTGGTGTCATGCATGAGAACCTCATATGAAGAAAAGGATGTAAAGCTTTTACTTAAGGACATAACCGGGCTTGTAGAGCCCCAGACGACGCAGGAGCGGGAACGGCTCATCCAGTCCGGCAGACATTATTGTGAGATGCTTCCGATCGAATATGTGCCAAGTGCAAAATACATGGAGGCTTATGAAGAGGCGCTCAGGCATTACGCAGAGCCGACGGCGCTTGCCATCGGGAGACTGGCGGATCGGGTCATTGCGGCGAAGGGCAGACAGGTCGTTCTGGTATCCCTCGCGAGGGCGGGGATTCCGATCGGAATTTTGCTGAAAAGATACCTGCGGTTCAAATATCAGCTCGAGACTCCGCACTATGCGATCTCGATCATAAGAGGGAGAGGCATTGACAAAAACGCCATGCGGTATTTGCTAAAGCGGTATGCACCGCAGCAGCTTTTGTTCGTGGATGGCTGGATCGGAAAGGGCGCGATCTTAAACGAATTAAAGACGGCGCTTAAGGAGTTTGAGGGGGTATCCGCCGATTTGGCAGTCGCTGCGGACCCGGCGAACGTCACGGAGCTTTGCGGCACGCACGAGGATATTCTCATTCCGAGCTCGTGTCTGAACTGTACCGTATCGGGGCTGATCAGCAGAACCTTTCTGCGGGAGGACGTGATCGGTGAGAACGATTTTCACGGAGCCGTGTATTACGGAGAGCTGAAGAATGCTGATCTGTCCTATGCATTTATCGATGCGGTCGAACGGAAATTCCGACCGGATTCCGGCAGTGACGTGTGCACGACTTGGGGGAAAGGGCTGGATGAGGTCATGGAAATTGCCGGCGAATACGGCATCGACGATATCAATCTTGTAAAGCCGGGCATCGGCGAGACAACCCGGGTGCTGCTCCGGAGGGTGCCGTGGAAGGTGCTGATCAATGTGAACGATAAGGATAGTCCCCGGACTGCACACATTGTGAGGCTGGCAGAGGAAAAGGAGGTTCCGGTTGTCTTTTGTCCGCTTAAGCATTACAAAGCGTGCGGCATCATAAAAAAGCTGGCGGATACATAGCAGTGCCGTTCGGTTCACAGATGAAAAGCTGGCGGATACATAGCAGCGCTGCTTGACCCGCAGCTGCCGTCCCTATCATACGGACTGTATATTTTAGAATTATTTTCCGACTTTTTAAGAATCTTTTCACACATGCTTTTGCCCGTCCATGTTATAATAGCAGACAGAACAGCAAACAGTGCAGAATGACTGCCGGTCTTGACGGCAGCAGTTCACGGAGGTGCAAAGGATGGGTTTATTTGATGAGGCTACAAAATCAGTAAAAAGTTTTAGCGAGAGCGTTGCAAATTCGGCAAAGAGCGTCGGCACGTCGATTTACAGCACGACGAGGGGACAGAGTGAGCTTGCGGGATTGAATGTGCAGCTCAATGCCATTGAGAAAAAGCTGGAAGCGGATTATGCCGCAATCGGCAGAAAATATGTGGCATATATGGAAAAATGCGAGACCGATTCCACCTTTGAGGTCACGGATATTCTTGAGAAAATGAAGCCGGAGCTCGAGAAGAAGGCGGAGGTACAGAGTCAGATCGAGGCAAAACAGCAGGAGATCAAGGCGCATAATGAGGAACGTGCGAAAAAGAAAGCACAGGATGAGTTTGATGCGGAAAAGAAGAAATTAGACAAGGCGATGGAGCTGGAGATCATTACAGACGAGGAATATGATGCGAAGCTGGCTGTCGCACAGAAAAAGCTGGATAACTATGATCTGCTTCGGAAGGTTGATATGCAGTACGAGATGGAGATTATCACAAAAGAAGAATACGAAAACAGGAAAAAGGAAATTCTCCAATAAGATATGCAAAAATATGCAAACAAAAAATCTGCCGATTCTTTGTGGATTGGCAGATTTTTATGTGACACCGTAATATTCGGATAAAAAAAGGATTTTCTGTGCCCACCGGTAATGGGTGTTGTATTCGTTCATGCGTTCGCTGCGGGCGCTGCCTGAGACAAGTGCAGGACTCTTTTCATCCCAGTTCAGAATGGATTTCGCATCCTCCAGATCGGTTTTTGATACCTGATAAGCGCTGTTTACGAGATCGATCTGCTTCGGATGAATGACCGTTTTGCCGATAAAGCCTGCCTGACGGTCCTGATCAAGCTCGGCGATAAGTCCGGCATCCCAGTGATCGCCGTTATAATATTCCCATACCGGACCGGATATGACATACTGCATGCCGAATACGGTGATAATGTCGGAGAAGATGGCTGAAATCGGTTTTATGTCATGGATAGATTCCGTACTCTGTCTGCGAAAGCCGAACATATGACATAAATCATTGCCGCCTACGCGGATGTTCAGAACGTACGGCTCTACGGCATCGAGCTTCGCTTTCAGCGTATACAGAACGTCGCTGCGATGCTGCAGATGGATGATGCACGGACTTTCCAATATGGGCATCATATAAACCGGTTTTGCGGCTTTCTCGTTGAGCAGACGAATGCGTTCGATATAGGAGTCCGCATTTTCCGGTGCAAACTTGGGGATGATAAAACCGGTCAGCAGCTGCACCGCATCCCCCAAAGCCTTGTAGAGCTTTTCGATTTGTTCCGGGCATCGGATGCGGATGAAAATCTTCGGCAGATAAAAGGATATCTGTTTGGAGCTTGCATATAATTGATGAAGCGAGGCAATCAGCTGCTGTTCCGCCTCGGAGACATAGTCGCTGTTGATCGTGTCCTCCAGACAAAGGGCAAGGGAATATTTCTTGCCGAAGCGCTGTCCGGCAACGGAATTCGCAATTGTTTCCTTGTTGGCGGGGCAATAAAGCAGTGCACCGACGCTGTAATAGATCATTGAATCCTTCATGACAATCTCCTGATGAATGTTATTTTGGGTATACAGTTGCCGCAGTATCACGATATCATGATGATAGGGTCAAACCTGATTACACGGATTGTTTCGTGCTTCGCACTCCCACAATCCTATCCTGCATTCGCAATTTCGTGGAGCTTCGCCCCACTTCTTGCTCATGCAGGGGCGGGTCATAAAGCCTCTCCTCCACTTGCAAGCAAGCTTGCCGTGGAGCAAGGCTTTTGACCCTGTAATCATATCATAAAATGCGGAAAAGCGGTAGCGCTATATTTGCGCACACAATGCAAGATGTGATACAATCCAATCATACGAAGGAGATGAAAGAGTCTTGTACTTTTTCAGGAAAGAAGGAGTTACCTATGGAGGAAATACGGCAGTATCGATATAACGTCATGGACGTGACAGATATTAGGTCGTTTGCAGACATACGCGGCGGAGGCAATGAACGCTGTAAGGACGTCTATTTCATAAGAGCCGTTGGAGTGAATGCGACCTTTGCCCGGGATATCGCAAGCATGGATGAGCGCCTGACGGAGCGGATGCAGGAAGGAAAAGGATATTATCACAGACTTACGCGCCTGCCGAAGCTGAATGCGGTCGAGGATACCGATTACTATCTGGGCTGCTATATGGAGTGGATTGCACATAACAGGCAGGTGGCGGAAACAAAAGCAACCCGTGAAAATGCGGCGCTCGGACGTATGCTGGGAAATGCATGCAGGAGTGTGGAGGAGCTGTATATAAAAAGCAGCAAGTCGGCATCGGAATCCATCACGAAAAATATGCTTGTAAAGCTCCTGTTCTGGTATGATTCCGTTTTTTGTGATACGCAGTTCCGGTGGACGGAGCAGCTTTCCGCCAAGATTGTATTGTCAAATGTTACAAAAAAGCAGGAGTATCTGTTCTGTTATCTGATGACACGGATGGGATGCGATGTCCTTCTTTTGCAGAGCAGGGCAGATATCGACGAAGAGGACGATGCGATGGGGCTTTCCAAAAAGGTTGAGCTGGGACCTGTGCGGGAGACGGAAATCCCGGAGTATCTGCCGCAGAATACAAAAAAGCAGGAAGAGAAAACGCCGAGTGTGCCTGCTCCCCGCAACGAGGATTCCGGGCAAAGCGCTGCCATACGGATTCAGCTTCCGCCTCGCCGGAGAACCCGCCCGGCTGCCTCAAACCCTGCGGCATCCTCAGCAGGTCTGTCAGCCTCCGGTGCCGGAACGATCTCAGCGGGGCAGTCAGCTTCCGGTATGGGAACATCCTCGGCAGTTTCGTCAGCCTCCGGTGCCGGAACGATCTCTGCAGGTCTGTCAGCTTCCGGTATGGGAATATCCTCGGCACGGTCATCAGCATCTATCTCGGCAGCGGCATTTACGAGACCCGGGGCGACGGTTCCGGCATCCCGGACAGCTGTTCAGCGCCCTGCACAGCAGGAGACGGAAAAGACCTTTGAGGAATTGGCGCTTCTCGCCTCATCCGTCGTTTTGATCGTCATGCATGACAGGAAGGGCGAGGCGATCGGAAGCGGCTCGGGCATTATGATCGGCAGGGACGGCTACATCCTGACGAACAATCATGTGGCAAGCGGCGGCAGGTATTATTCGGTCCGAATTGAGGATGACGAGACGGTATACAAAACGGACGAAGTGATCAAATACAATCCGGTGCTCGATCTGGCAGTCATACGCATCGACAGACAGCTGACCCCGCTGCCGATCTATCAGGGCAAAAAGAAGCTTGTAAGGGGACAGAGAGTTGTGGCAATCGGCAGTCCGCTGGGGCTTTTCAACTCGGTGTCCGACGGGATTATTTCCGGCTTTCGCTCGATCAATAACGTGGATATGATACAGTTTACTGCGCCGACCTCCCACGGAAGCTCCGGAGGCGCAGTGCTCAATATGTTTGGCGAGGTCATAGGAATCAGCACGGCAGGGTTTGATTCCGGACAGAATATAAATCTGGCGATGGGATACGAATGTATCAACATGTTTGTCAGGGGATTTGTATGAGTTATGAAACAATGTTTGTATATTTGTTGAAGATTACAACCCAATGTGCTAAAATACCCATTAAGATGTTCTGGAAAAAATGGGAAGAAATATCGAAGGTGGAAAGCCGTGTTGGAGCATGTGAAATTTCGGCAGCTGAGTGATTTTTTTGTGGAATTGCAAAACAGAGAGGAAAAAGGAATCTTTTTTTACCGGATTAGCGGATACAATGAGCAGATTCGCGATTTTATCCAAAAATACTATGAGGCGGCGAGAACCTCCGGCGTCATCATCGAGGGAAGAATCCCGAATCCGGACGAAAAGAATCTTTCCTACTACCATGAGATCATGGGAACGGATTTTACGATGAGCATGGGCTTTTTTTTATCGAGCCTGCGCAAATGGCTTCCGCGCATGAATGAGTATCAGCGAAACACCGTTGCCAGCGCAATCTATGATACGCTGGATGGTTTGAGAAAGAGCGGCAAGAATGACAATATGCTCAAAAATGCATATGTCAAGTTCATGTGCTGGCTCTATTATAAGTTTGAGAGAATCGTCAGTCAGCTTGGGGAAAATAAAATTCCCAAGATTTTATATGAAGGTGAAATCAGCAATTATGAGCTTCTGCTCATAAGAGTGCTGGCAAATGCGGGCTGTGATATCATCCTGCTTCAGTATGCGGGAGATCAGAACTATCTGAAGCTCGATCCGCATTCGGAATTTTCCGACGCACTCAATCTGCCGGGCATGGAAGCTTTTCCGCCGCAGTTCAATCTGAAATGGTTAAAAGGCGAGATGCAGACCGCACTTGAGCGGGAGAGACTGTACGGACAAAAGCCGTCCGTGACAAACTGTACCAATGCATGGATTAAAGGAAAGGGACTGGAGGATTTCCGGACACCGGTTCCGCAGCGGGGCAATGACCCGAACCTGTTTTACAACTGCTATTGCAGGATCAGCGGAGCGGAGGATAAGCTGACATATTTAAAAGAGCTTTATGAGTTCCAGCTCGAAATCAAAAACAGTAAAAGAAGGCTGGTCATCGTCGACGGAGGCCTTGCGCAGCCGACGATGGAGGAGATCGGTCAGATCAGACGGAAGTCCTATACCCGCACCGAGCAGATGATTCTGGATTTGTCCGCCAATCTTCCGCAGGCTGGGAATCCGGAGCTGCGCAGGCTGATGGTAAAGAGCTTTGTCGATGTGCTTCTTCAGGAGAGCGGGCAAAGCGCAGCGAATGTGAATAAGCTCACAAACAGAGCGGTATATCTGCTTTGTTGGATACGTCGTTATCAGGAGATGCTTTTCGCCGGTTGGAAAATGCCGGAGATTGCCTGCTTTATCTATTTTGGGTGCTGTAAAAATGAGAATGAGGCGCTGTTTCTCCGCTTTTTGGCAAGACTGCCCGTGGATGTGCTTCTTCTGCAGCCGAATCTCAACGAGGTGTGCTGCCTGTCCGACCCGCTGCTTTTTGAAAAGCATGATCTGGAGTCGCTCACGGTAGAGCGGTATCCGCAGGAAAATACGGAATTGCACATCGGAACGGCAGCCTATCATGCGGAGCGGGAGCTTGACACACTGATGTATCAGGATTCCGGGCTATACCGTAACCAGCAGTATGGAAAGGCGACGGCAGTCACATTGCAGACGATGTATGAGGAGATCGCCATTCTCTGGAAGCAGGAGCTGAAATATCGTCCCAACTTCGGCACGGTGGGCGAGATCGTCAATATGCCGGTGATTTTTGCAAAGGTGAGCGGTGTCAAGGATGGTGATGTTGCGAGATACTGGAGCGAGATCAAAGATCTTCTGACAGCCGATACGGCACTCATCAAGTCTGTGCCGTTTCTCCATCCGACCGATGCGAACCCGATGAAGGCGCATGCGACGGAATTTTTTAAGAACGGCAGGCTGCAAAAACAGAAGATCAAGGAACATCCGTCCTATCAATACGGCGTTCTGCGTCCGGAGGTGCAGGAGCACATTTTGGATAAGCTGCAGCTCCTCATCGACCACAGGAGCATCAGGGGGACGTTTGAGAACGGCACGGAATACACGATCGTGGCGACAGTTCTGAATATGAAAAAGGAACTGATCCGCATGATTCAGAAATTCGATTTTACGAAAGGGAACCCAAAGATTGTATATATCAACACGACCGAGACCAATATCTCACTGGAGGATTCGATTCTGATGGCATTCCTCAATCTGATCGGATTCGATCTTGTATTTTTTGTCCCGACGGGATATCAGACGGTCGAAAAATATTATAACAGAAAGTTAATGGAAGAGCATCAGATCGGAGAATACAAGTATGATTTGACAATTCCCGATTTTGCGCACGTTCCATCAGCGACGCGCCATACATGGCGTGATAAAATATTTAAGAGAGGTAGTTGATTATGGGTCTTGATTTTAGCAAAACGAACACACAGATGGCAGCGGCGGTGCCCGACACAAAGGAGGAGCTCGCAGTCGTGGAGAATTACGACATCGTTGCCGACAGGCAGCAGATGAACACTGAGCTCGTAGGGTCGGAGGAAGTGGATGCCATTGTGAGCACGATTGAGATCGGCAATCTGGAATCGATCGTTACATTCGGTTCAGAGGCGGCAGAGCAGATTTCGAAGGCTTCCGACGTCGTGCTCAACAACATGAATATGTCCCAGCTCGACGACTCCAGCGAAATGCTGAAGGTGCTTGCTGGCATCATGTCAAAATTTGACATTGAGGAGCTCAAGGAGGATCCGAAGCTGTTCGGCAAGCTGTTTGGGAATCTGCGCAAGCAGCTGGACAAAATTCTTGCAAAGTATCACACCATGGGGGACGAGGTAGACAAAATCTATGTACAGCTCAAGCAGTATGAGTCGGAGATCAAGCAGTCGAACCGAAAGCTCGATCAGATGTTTGAGGCAAATGTCAATTACTACCATGAGCTGGTAAAATACATTCTGGCAGGGGAGCAGGGCTGTCGGGAAATCGAGGCGTACCTCGAGAAGAGAAGAGCGGACATGGAAGCGACGGGGGACAACTCGATTCAGTTTGAGATTCAGACGCTCGAGCAGGCTTTGGCGATGCTGGAGCAGAGGACACAGGATTTAAGAATCGCCGAAAATGTTGCGATGCAGTCGATTCCGATGATTAAGACGATGGAATTCAGCAACATGAATCTTGTCAGAAAGATCAATTCGGCGTTCATCATCACGCTTCCGGTCTTTAAGCAGGCGCTGGCGCAGGCTATCATGCTCAAGAGACAGCGCGTGCAGGCAGAGGCAATGTCCGCACTCGATGAAAAGACGAATGAAATGCTGATCAAGAATGCGAAAAATACGGTGGAGCAGTCGAAGATGACCGCAAGGCTGGCTTCGGGAAGCTCTATCCGGATTGAAACGCTCGAGACGACGTGGAGAACGATTGTCGACGGCATTGAGGAGACGAGAGGCATTCAGGAGGAGGCCAGAAGAAAGAGAGCCGATGATCAGGTGAAGCTGAACAATATCAAGGATGAGTTTAACAGGAAGTATCATATGCCTGAACAAAAATAAGGAGGTAAAAGGCAATGGCGATCAATTTATCAAAAGGACAGAAGGTAGATTTAACAAAAGGGAATCCGGGGCTGAAGAAAATCATGGTCGGGCTCGGCTGGGATGTCAATGCATTTGATTCCGGCAATGATTTTGATCTGGATGCCGCAGCATTTATGCTGGGGGAGAACGGAAAATGTCCGACGGAAAAGGAGTTTATTTTCTACGGAAATCTCGAGCATGCTTCCGAGGCGGTAAAGCATATGGGAGATAACCTCACCGGTGAGGGAGAGGGCGACGATGAGCAGATCGAGGTGGATCTGACAAAGATTCCTGCAAATGTTGCAAAGATTGCATTCACGGTTACGATCTATGAGGCGGACGCAAGGCGGCAGAATTTCGGTCAGGTGTCCAATTCCTTTATTCGTATTGTGGATGAGACGACAAATACAGAGCTGATCCGGTACGATCTGAGCGAGGATTTCTCAATCGAGACCGCAATCGTAGTCGGAGAGCTGTACAGGCACAACGGCGAGTGGAAGTTCAACGCCATCGGCAGCGGGTTCCAGGGGGGATTGGCAGCTTTGTGCGGACACTATGGAATTGAAGTAGCATAAGGAGGTAAACAATATGCCGGTTAATTTACAAAAAGGTCAGAAGGTCAGTCTTACGAAGGGAAATCCGGGACTGAAGCATGTGGTAGTCGGACTTGGATGGGATGTCAACCAGTTTGATACGGGAGGCGCGTTTGATCTGGATGCGGCGGCGTTTCTGCTGACAGACACGGGCAAGGTATCCGCATCGACAGATTTCGTCTTTTACGGAAACCTGACGCATCCGTCCGGAGCGGTGCAGCACATGGGCGATAATCTCACCGGTGCAGGCGACGGTGATGATGAGCAGATCAAGGTCGATCTGTCACAGGTGCCTGCCAACATTACAAAGATCGCTTTTACGGTCACGATCTACGAGGCGGAGACGAGACGTCAGAATTTCGGTCAGGTAAATAATGCGTTTATCCGAATCTATAACGAGGAAAACGGGGAGGAGCTGCTCCGGTACGATCTGGGAGAGGATTTCTCGATCGAGACGGCGGCAGTCTTCGGTGAATTGTATAAGAGCGGCGGCGAGTGGAAGTTCAATGCCATCGGCAGCGGTTATCAGGGCGGTCTGGCGGCGTTGTGCGCAAATTTCGGAGTCGATGTAGAGTAGGGCAGACAGAAGGAGGTAAAAATGTCAATCAGTTTACAAAAAGGGCAAAAGGTAAGCTTGTCCAAGGAACATGCGGGGCTCGCAAAGGTTGTTGTCGGTCTGGGCTGGGATGAGGTAAAGCAATCGAGAGGTTTCTTTGCACCAAAGCCGCAGGCGATCGATTGTGATGCATCTGCGATATTGCTCAGAAACGGAAAGCTGACACACAAGGATGATATTGTCTATTACGGAAATCTGCGGCATGTATCCGGAACGGTGCAGCATATGGGAGATAACCTGACCGGCGCCGGGGACGGTGATGATGAGCAGATCGTCATCGATTTGTCAAGAGTGCCGCAGGAGTACGACAAGATTGTCATTGTCGTCAACATTTATCAGGCGGTGCAGCGCCGCCAGCATTTCGGAATGATTCAAAATGCGTTTATCAGACTGGTAGATGACAGAAACAATACCGAAATGTGCAAGTATAATCTGACGGAAAATTATTCGGGCATGACCTCGATGATCTTCGGAGAGATTTACAGACATAACGGCGAGTGGAAGTTCAATGCGATCGGACAGGGAACGAACGATCCGGGCTTGGGAGAGCTTACACGCAGATATGTGTAAAAGGTAAGGCAAAAGCTTGCAGATATCCGCATTTACATCAGGGTATCTGCGGGCTTGCTTTGCAAATGTTAGTAGAAAAGGAGATGACTGCGAAACGCCCTTCGCTGATATCAGGATATCGAAGGGTTTTGCAGCTACCTAAGTAGAAAAAAGTTGTGAGAGGATAAGTATATGGTTTTTCAGGGATTAGATGACAAAGAGGTTGCGAGCTCGCGCGAGAAGTACGGCTCGAATACGATACCGGATTCGGAGCCGACAACGTTCTGGGAGGAGTTCAAGGAAACCTTCAGCGATCCGATGATCAGAATTTTGCTTGCCATCGCGGCGCTGATGATCGCGATGTTTTTCTTTGGATATGCAGAGATTTACGAGCCGCTCGGAACAATCGTTGCCGTGCTTGTGGTAGCATTCGTATCGGCAAAGACCGGCGTTGCGAGTGACACAAAGTACAGGGAACTGAAGGACAGCACGAAAAAGGATCAGTGTAAGGTATACAGAAACGGTCTGGTCACGGTGATTGATGTGGACGACGTGGTCGTCGGAGACAAGGTGCTGCTGCAGTCGGGAGATAAAATTCCGGCAGACGGTGTGCTGATATCCGGTTCGCTGCGGGTCGACAATTCAGCCTTAAACGGCGAGGCGGAGGAATGCAAGAAAACAGAAGCATCGCCTGAATTTCAGCTCCCGGATGATATTACCGGAGATACGTTCGTCGATGAGCACTCGCTTTTCAGGGGTGCTGTTGTGTTCGACGGAGAAGGCGTTTTGGATGTAAGAAAAGTCGGACTTAAGACAATGATGGGCAAGATGGCGGAGGAGATGCAGGAGGATGAGCCGGATTCTCCGCTGAAGGTAAAGCTTGCCAAGCTGGCGAAACAGATTTCGACGTTCGGTTATATCGGAGCGATTGTCATCTCTATTTTATATTTTGCATACTTTGTAGTTTCGGCAGGAGGAATTTCCTCATACCTGTCCATCGGGGCGGCCGAGATTTTAAAGGACGTGATTCAGGCTGTCTCCCTTGCAATCGTCATCATTGTCTGTGCGGTGCCGGAAGGTCTTCCGCTCATGATTTCTCTGGTGCTGATGCAGAATACAAGCAAGATGCTCGATCACAACGTGCTTGTCAGAAAGGCGGAAGGTATTGAGACTGCCGGTTCCCTGAACATTTTGTTCAGTGATAAGACAGGGACGATCACAAAGGGTATGCTTGAGGTGGTGGATTTCTTTACCGCAGACGGCAACTCGATCGACATTCCGGAGCTGAGTAAGCACAGCAAGGTGAAGGGGCTGATTGACCTTGCAATCGGCAAGAATACACAGTCCATGTTTGATGCGTCCCACAAGGTCATTGGCGGTAATGCGACCGGTCAGGCACTGATGAAATTTATCGGGGAGTCCACATTTAAGACGCTTGCGGACAACAAGGAATATGTTGTCGTGGCAAGTCAGGGCTTCAATTCAACGAATAAGTTCAGCCAGGCAACGATTCAGGGAACAGGAAAGACGTTTTACAAGGGCGCTCCGGAGAGGCTGCTGGCATCGGCAAAGAGCTATCTCGATGCGGACGGCAATGTAAAACCGATGGATAAAGCGGTATTGGACCGCAAGATTGACGAGCTTGCCGCCAAAGCAATGCGTGTGCTCGCATTCGGTTATTCCGAAAAGCAGCTGACGGAAAATAAAATTAACGACGATATCGTGATTATCGGTCTTGTCGGCATTCGCGATGATGTCAGACCGGAGGCGAAGGAGGCAATCCGGGAAGTACAAAATGCCGGTATTCAGGTTGTTATGATTACCGGTGACAGGCTGGAGACGGCTGTTGCGATTGCAAAGGATGCAGGACTGCTTAACAGCAACAGTGATAAGGCATTATCCTCCGCACAGCTCAATGAAATGTCGGATGACGAGGTCAAGAAGATCATTCCGCAGATTCGTGTCATTGCAAGAGCACTGCCGACGGATAAGTCGCGTATGGTGCGTCTGTGCCAGGAGATGAACCTCGTTGTAGGTATGACGGGAGACGGTGTCAACGATTCTCCGGCGCTCAAGAGAGCCGATGTCGGATTTGCAATGGGAAGCGGTACCGAGGCTGCGAAGGAGGCAGGTAAGATCGTCATTCTCGACGACAACTTCAAGTCAATCAAGGATGCGATCTGGTACGGCAGAACGATTTATCATAATATTTTGAAATTCTGTAAATTCCAGCTTGTGATCAACGTGGCAGCGGTCGTCGTCAGTGCGATTGCCCCGTTCTTCGGCGTGGAGGAGCCGCTCAAGGTAACGCACCTGCTTTTCGTCAACCTTGTCATGGACAGTCTCGGAGCTATCATGCTCGGTAACGAGCCTGCGCTCAAGAAGTATATGACGGAGAAGCCGAGACGGAGAGACGAGAGCATTGTCAGCGGAAAGATGGCGGCACAGATCGGAGTGATGGGAGCCTGGCTGACGATTATCAGCTTCCTCTATCTGAAGCTTCCGTTCTTTGTCGGTCTGTTCGAGAATGAGGAGCAGCATCTGACCGGATACTTTGTTCTGTTCATCGTGGCTGCGCTGTTCAACGGCTTTAACGTGAGAGATGACGGCTTTGGCATCTTCAAGGGCTTCGATGAAAATCCGGGATTCCTCAAGGTGGAATGTGCGATCGTCATTGTGCAGGCGCTCATCGTGAATGCGGCACTGATACCGCTCGCGGCATTTAAGTGGCTCGGAAATATGTTCAGCTGTGAGCCGTTCGGCATTCAGGGATGGATCGCAGTGATACTGCTGGCAGTGACGATGATTCCTGTCGATATGATTCGCAAGGTCATTACAAACAGCAAAAATTCGTAAAGGAGTGGGTGTGCGGCGCAGGCTGCACACCCTTATTTCATATGATTATATTTTTTTCGGATTTAGATAATACGCTGATTTATTCCTATAAACATGAGCTCGGACCGGATAAAATCTGTGTGGAAGTCTATCAGGGCAGGGAAATCTCGTTTGTGACAGCGAGAACCGCTGATCTGCTGAAAAAGATTTCCGAAAAGGCGGTCATTGTGCCGACGACGACACGCACCGTCGAGCAGTATGAGCGGATTGATCTGGGGATGGGCACGTTTCCGTATGTGCTTGCATGTAACGGGGGCGTTTTGCTGACAGACGGCAGAGAGGATTCGGACTGGTATGAGGAATCCCTGTGCCTTATCGCAGACAGCGCCGGTCAGATGGAGCGGGCAAGGACGCTGATGGAGCTCGATGCGCACCGGACAATGGAGGTGCGCTATATCCGGGAGCTTTTCCTGTTTACAAAGAGCAGCGAGCCGAAACGGTCGGCGGAGAGGCTTAAGGAGGAACTGAATCCTTCCTCTGTGGAGGTGTTTACAAATGGCGTGAAGGTGTATGTCGTTCCGAGGAACTTAAACAAAGGCACTGCGGCGAGGAGGCTGCGCAGGCAGCTGGGGGCGGAGAAGGTTTTTGCTGCCGGGGACAGTGTGTTTGACCTTCCGATGCTCGAATATGCAGATTATGCGATTGCACCGAAGGGGCTGGGATTAAGGGAGAGAGTGGACGGAAGCTTTATGGGAATTGGTGAGGGAGAAGTTTTTGCCGAGCGGATGCTGGAGAGAATTTGGTACATGCTTCAAAGTCTGTAGGATATGACGGAAGCGCGCTCCGAAGAGTAATATAGAGCATCGGAAGCGTACGGAAGATGAGACGCAGGATGAAGCGCTTGTCATGGAATCGGATTAGAAACAGTTGAAAAAAAATCGGATGTGTGGTAAGATGCATTCGTACAAAATATTTCGGATCCTTAAAGAGGAGAATCCGTCCCGGGACATAGCGATATGTTCCGGGACGTCATTTTTTTAGACCGGAGTGATCTTTCGGCAGTGTTTGCCGAACAGCAGGTTCGGAAAAGGAATAGGAGGAAGAGCGGATATGGCAAATGTGATCAGTGACGAGACAATTGAATATGTCGGAATTCTGGCAAAGCTTGAGCTTTCCGAGGAGGAGAAGGAGCAGGCAAAAAAGGACATGGGGAAAATGCTTGATTATATCGATCAGCTCAGTGAGGTTGATACCGAGGGAGTCGAGCCGATGAGTCATGTGTTTGACCTGAATAACTGCTTTCGGGAGGATATTGTGACGAACGGGGACGACAGAGAGGCGATGCTTCGGAATGCACCGGGGCAAAAGGACGGAATGTTTGTCGTGCCGAGGACCTTTTAAACGGGATATATCGGTACAGTATCGGAATAGAACAAAAAGGATGCAATCGAATACAACAGGATGCGGACAGGGCATCGGAAAGAAGGAAGAAATACATGGACATTTTGAATTTAACGGCAGTGCAGCTAGCCTCTCTCATCAAGTCCGGAGAGGTGACGGCGGTGGAAGCCGTGCAGGCAGTTCTGGATCAGATCGACCAGACGGAGAGCGAATATCACTGTTATGTGACGATTGACAGGGAGGGCGCAAGGAAACGTGCAAGGGAAGTGCAGGAGGAGATTGCTTCGGGAAGGCTGACCGGAAAGCTGGCAGGGGTTCCGGTCGCCATCAAGGACAATCTGTGCACGCAGGGGATGCTGACGACGTGCAGCTCTAAGATTTTGGGCAATTTTATTCCGACCTACACGGCGGAAGCGGTGCGCAATCTAGAGAGGCAGGGCGCTGTCATTCTCGGCAAGACGAATATGGACGAATTTGCGATGGGCTCGACGACCGAGACATCTGCCTTCGGAGTGACGAAAAATCCGAGGAACCCGCAGCATGTACCCGGCGGTTCCTCCGGCGGTTCGGCGGCGGCGGTTGCGGCAAACGAATGCTTTTATGCGCTCGGTTCCGATACCGGCGGTTCGATCAGGCAGCCTGCCTCATACTGCGGGGTCGTCGGCATGAAACCAACCTACGGGACGGTGTCCCGGTACGGACTGATTGCCTACGGCTCCTCGCTCGACCAAATCGGACCGCTCTGCAAGGATGTGACGGACTGCGCCACGATTTTGGAAGCGATCGCATCACACGACGAGAAGGATTCCACGAGTGTAAAGCGGGGAGACACAGACTTTACCGCTGCCCTGAACGCGGACGTGAAGGGAGTCAGAATCGGTATTCCGCGGGATTACTTCACGGACGGGCTCGACCGGGAGGTGAAGGAGAAGGTGCTTGCGGCAGCGCAGCTTTTAAAGGAGCAGGGGGCAGTTGTCGAGGAGTTTGACTTAGGACTTGTTGAATATGCCATCCCGACCTACTACACGATTGCGGCGGCGGAGGCAAGCTCCAATCTCGAGCGCTTTGACGGTGTCAAATACGGATACCGCGCAGAGGATGCCGGGGAGCTGCACCGGATGTATAAAAGGACGCGTTCCGAGGGCTTTGGGGCGGAGGTAAAGCGCCGCATCATGCTCGGCTCGTTCGTCTTAAGCTCCGGCTATTATGATGCGTATTATTTAAAGGCACTGAAGGTAAAGGCAAAGCTGAAAAAGGCGTTTGACGATGCGTTTGCGAAATACGATGTGATTCTGGGTCCGGTCGCACCGACAACGGCACCAAAGCTCGGCGAGAGCCTTGCTGATCCGCTCAAGATGTATCTGGGCGATATTTACACGATTTCTGTCAATCTGGCGGGTCTGCCGGGCATCAGCGTGCCGTGCGGGACGGACGGAAAAGGACTGCCGGTCGGCTTACAGCTCGTCGGAGACTGTTTCGCCGAAAAGACATTGATTCAAACTGCCTATACCTACGAGCAGGCGAGAGGGGAGGTTCGATAGCGATGGAAAAGCAATACGAAACCGTCATTGGTCTGGAGGTTCATGTGGAGCTTGCGACAAAGACGAAAATCTTCTGCGGATGCTCGACGGCATTCGGAGGAGCGCCGAATACCCATACCTGTCCGGTCTGTACCGGTATGCCGGGAAGCCTTCCGGTTCTGAATAAGCAGGTAGTGGAGTATGCGATGGCAGTCGGACTTGCGACGAACTGCGACATTACGAGATATTGCAAATTTGACCGGAAAAATTATTTTTATCCGGACAATCCGCAGAACTATCAGATTTCACAGCTGTATCTGCCGATCTGCCGAAACGGCTATGTCGAGATTGAGACGGACGGCGGCAGCAAAAAGGTCGGTATCCATGAGATTCATATGGAGGAGGATGCCGGCAAGCTCATACATGATGAGTGGGAGGGCGCTTCTCTCGTGGACTATAACCGTTCCGGCGTGCCGCTTATCGAGATCGTGTCCGAGCCGGATATGCGGAGCGCCGAGGAGGTCATCGCCTATCTCGAAAAGCTCCGCCTGATCATCCAGTATCTGGGAGCTTCCGACTGTAAGCTGCAGGAGGGCTCGATGCGCGCCGATGTCAACATTTCCGTCAGGGAATACGGGGCGGAGGAATACGGCACGAGATGCGAGATGAAGAATTTAAATTCCTTTAAGGCGATTGCGAGGGCAATCGAGGGCGAGCGGGCGCGTCAGATTGATTTGATCGAAGCAGGGGAGAAGGTCATTCAGGAGACGAGAAGATGGGATGATGCAAAAGAATGCTCGTATGCGATGCGAAGCAAGGAGGATGCACAGGACTATCGCTATTTCCCCGATCCGGATCTGCTTCCGATCGTTATCAGCGAGGAGTGGATTCAGAAGGTGCTGGATGCGCAGCCGGAGTTTCGGTCGGCAAAGCAGAAGCGCTACAAGGAGCAGTTCGATCTGCCGGATTACGACATCGATATACTCACGAACTCGAAGCATCTGGCGGATCTGTTTGAGGAGTGTGAGGCGATCTGCCATCTGCCGAAGAAGGTTTCAAACTGGCTGATGGTGGAGACGATGCGTCTTGTGAAGGAGCGGGAAATGGATGCTTCGGATATCCGCTTTTCG